>JAZQJR010000211.1:0-1516 GCA_045541715.1 Acutalibacteraceae bacterium | reverse complement strand
ATACGGTTAACAAAAAAGTTAGAAGACTCGCTATGAAGTCTGCTCTTTCAAGCAAAGTTTTAGACAACTCTATCATTGTGCTTGATTCTATTGATTTAGACACTTTTAAAACCAAAGAAATAGCTAACATGCTAAAGGCTATAAACGCAAACAGCAAACCTTTAATAGTTCTTCCTGATAATAATAAAAAGGTTGTAAACTCTGCTAGAAACATTCCGGGAGTTAAAACTTCAGGCGTTAATACTCTAAACGTTTACGATTTGCTAAATTGCAATAGCCTAGTCATCGCAAAAGATGCGCTCGGCAAAATTGAGGAGGTGTATGCTTAAATGGCAGCTCAAGATATTATTATTCGTCCAATAGTTACTGAAAAATCTATGCACGGCATGCCTTTGAAGAAATACACTTTCGAAGTTGCAAGAAATGCCGGCAAAATCGAAATTAAAAAAGCCATTGAAGAGCTCTTTAATGTTAAAGTCGAAAAAGTTAACACCATGAACGTTAGAGGTCGCTACAGACGTCAAGGCAGAACAGGTGGCTATACTCCTTCTTGGAAAAAAGCCATCGTTAGCCTAACCGAAGATAGCAAGGGTATCGAGTTCTTTGAGGGCATGATTTAGTTCTAAAACTATTGCGAGTGTGTTTTTGGATTTAACCCAGGAGTGGATTTTAGCGTGACAAAAGTTTTTTCAGTGTGCAAGTATGTGATTGGTGTGCTGCTGTGGTGTGTGGTTTTTTGTTCTGTTCGAACACCACTTTTTAATAGCTTAATTTTAAATTCGGTTATTGTGTTGCTGTTGCCGTTTTTAATTACGTACTTTTATGCACTGGATTTTGACAAAGACGCTAGAAAAATTAAATTTGTGAGCAAAAAATACAAAAAGCAGGTTGTTCCCGATTTTGTTACAGCCTGTTTGTGCGCGGTTTTTACAGTGTTTTATCATAATACGTTTTCTAGCATTTTATAGTGATTTGGTTGGTTTTGTTTATGGCTTTTATTTTCGCTTAAAACCAATACAAATTAAGAAAACGTGAAGAAAAAACCATACAAAAACTAACGCAAAAAAATATAGCTAGTATGAAGATAGAATCTTCGCAAGGCTAAGTTAGGAGTGAGAATTTAAATGGCTATAAAAACTTTTAAACCGACTAGCCCATCTAGACGTAACATGTCGGTTGTTGATTATTCTGGACTTTCAAAAGTTGCCCCAGAGAGAAGTCTTTTAGAACCGCTTAATAAAAAATCTGGCCGCAACAGCTATGGCCGTATTACAGTTCGTCACAGAGGCGGCGGAAATAGACGTAAATATTGTGTAATTGATTTTAAACGTCAAAAATTCGATATGAAGGCTACTGTTTTAACTCTTGAGTATGATCCAAACCGTTCAGCATTCATAGCTTTAATTCAATACGAAGACGGTGAGAAGAGTTATATCATAGCTCCAAAAGATTTAAAAGTTGGCGACGTTGTTATGGCTGGCCCAAATCCCGATATTAAACCAGGTAACGCACTGCC
>JAZQJR010000210.1:0-3640 GCA_045541715.1 Acutalibacteraceae bacterium | reverse complement strand
ATCGCTTCTCAAGTGCTCAAATTTATCTTCGCAGCTTTCCTTCGGCGAAACTGTCTGTCCATCCTCCGCGCGAAAACAAATATTCATCGGGAAAAACTCCCGAATATGAACTTTTGAGTCATTTTTCAAGTCATAGCCGATATAACAAATAGACTCTGCATTCTCAGAGATTTCATTGCCAAGTACATATTTACCCTGCAAAATCAAATTCTCATTCTCCATCAAATCATTAACGTACCCACAAAAAGGGCACCGCTTTAAGTCACCCTTATCGCTCATACAATTTTTGCACAAATTTTTAAAGTCTATCACGTAAACCTCCAAGAAGAAATCTTAACATCGTATCTCTATTTTACATGGTATTAGATGTAAAGAACAGATTTACGCTAAACTTATCTGATTGATAAACATTTATATGCTCAATAAGTTTCTTGCAAAAATAAGGAAAGATAAACACCATTGGTCGCGTAGTCTGTTCTGTCAAGCTGTTTAGCCCCCATATAAAGGCAATAGCCACCGAAAAAAACTTTTCTCTATTATTTTTTGATTCCACAAATTGCAGTTTTGATAAGATTGTATCACGCTAATGGTCTGACACATAAGGTTTTGCGCCAATATGGCTAATTTTGCCCGTGAGCTTTTGGGGCGTTTTTGCCAAAGGTGCACAAAAACACGCATTACGGCGGAAGTGCTCTAGTAGAGTATTCGTGTGTGAATTTTTATGACCTAGTAAAGCACGACTTCTGCTGAAACTCACATTTGAGCAAGACTTTAAATTTACGTTTCGAAAAAAAACACAGCTTATAAACACTCAACAAGGCTTCCCTTGTAGAAGGAGGTGCCCTATAGAAACATTTATGATATACTAGCGCTATGGAAGGTAAAGCATGTAACGACGAAATAAATCAAAGAAAAGCCGGAAAAACAGCAGCTGGAAGTCAAAAATACAAATGCAAAATTTGCAGAAAATATTACATTCCGGAAGGCAAAAAGCGAGGACTGCCCTAGTCGAGCGTTTAAATAAAACTCAAGAGACAAAATGCGGATTTCAGGTAAGGAAAATTCTTTTTAGCACAAACAAATAGATTGGAAGACATTAACAAAAATTTTGAAGAGAGCCGTAGCTATTTCAAGTGAGCGAAAAAAGCATTTGGACCTTCGGCGTAAAGGCGGAATGTAGTGTCGCAGGTCAGAGTTTACACCTTCGACGGTGTAAGTCTGGCTTTTATTTTTTAGCGAAGTATGAGCGCCTTCATAGCACACTTCTGAATACGCCGAATGAGCGTCAGAGTAGTATTGATGCGCCTTCACGGAGCGATCGACTAAGCGCTGAATTCGATTTCGACTTTTGTCGAAAGCTCTGTCGAAGCCTACGATTTCCCGTGTATCTCTACTGACCAGCATTATCGCGTAAAATCTGTTTTTTTCTCTCGACGAAGCTGTACAGCTCATCCATTTCAATGACGTTAACCCGCGTATTTGGAGTCTCTTTGGCCTCAATATTTTTCGCATATTTCCGAATCAAATACAGGCCCATATTTTTCCCGTTTCCCAGAATTCGGCCGACTGCTCGGCCACTATTTCCCTCCAAATATAATTTTATCGCCTGCCTCTTGATCTCTTCGCTGTACCATCTATATTTTGCCTTTCGGGGTGTAATATTTTTCGCATATTTTGCATTTGTTTTTCCAGCTTTTATTTTATTTGATTTGTTTCGTCACTACATGTTTTACATTTCATAAATCTAGTATATCATAAATGCTTCTATAGGGCACTCCCGAAAAACTCGCGAGGAAAATTAGTCATATCAATGCAAAATTTTAGGCGTTGTTAAAATTACTTAGATTTCATAAAAATCATAATAAAAACCACGGGTACGTATTTGCACCCGTGATTCGAGATGTTTTATAAGCCTATTTTTGCTTGCAATTTTTATCAAACGATGGATTAAACGCATAGAAGTTCTTGCTGTCAAGCTTATCGGTTAAGATGCGTAAACCTTCGCCAAAGCGCTGATAGTGCACTATTTCGCGCTGACGCAAGAATCTTATCGCATCTTTAACGTCGGGGTCGTCGCAGAACCTAAGAATGTTATCGTAGGTGGTGCGAGCCTTTTGCTCTGCGGCAAGATCCTCGTGCAAATCGGTTATCGGGTCGCCTTTTGATTGGATATACGCAGCAGTAAACGGCACACCAGCGGCTGAGCTCGGATATACGCCGGTTGTGTGGTCGACAAAATATTGGTCGAAACCGGATTTTTTTATCTCCTCCATGGACAAATCTTTTGTCAGCTGGTAAACTATTGCGCCAATCATCTCAAGGTGCGCCAATTCTTCGGTGCCAATATCTGTCAAAATGGCCTTTAGCTCGGGGTAAGGCATGACATATCGTTGGCTTAAATATCTTAAAGAGGCACCTAGCTCGCCGTCTGGGCCGCCGTATTGGCTGATTATAAGCTTTGCGAGCGCGGCATTGGTACGCTTTATATTAACGGGATATTGCAATTTTTTCTCGTAGACCCACATTATCTCTCGCCCTCCTTGACAGTATCCCATGGCCACGGATTCGAAATCCACGCCCAACGATTGCCTTCACTTGACCGAGCCTTTAAAGGGCCGAAATTATCCTCAAATTCACGGCGTAGAGTGTTTGATTTCTCAACATATTCTTTTAATTTTGAGATAGCGGCATTATCCTTTGGGTGGGAATCCAAGAACAAGTTGAGCTCCACTATCGCAAAATCGTACGATGCTATGCGTTTTAGCAACTCTTCTCTCGTGCTCATTTATTCAACACCTCGCAACCGCAAAATGGTTTGTCTAGACACGGAAAAAGCGTGCCCCTTTGCAGCCCCCGCTCCGCAGAATAGATGACGACTGGGTTCTGAAATGGCACGTATGCCATGGCAACCACAGGTTCCTCCGGCAGCGCCGAGATGGAGTGTTGGTGCGGATGCCTGCTCATTGCGTTTTCTTCCATAAATTCACATCCTCATAGCAAATTAAATCAAAGCTGATTTAGTACTATGGTATGTAAACGCGCTTAAGCGGGTGCCTGAAGGCTATAATTTGAAAAGTTAGAAGCTGCGCAGCTCAAATTTTTAATTTATTACACATGTATGTTTTTAGCTATGCACTATATTTTATAATATGGCCCACTCGCGAATTTGGCCCGAAAAATGGATGCGTTGCTTAAATAATCAAAGATGATACAATAGAAGAAAAATGGCAATATATATACAACTGCAAAAAGTGCGAGTCAAATGAATACGTAAAAGCCGGCTTTGTAAAGGGAGAACAGTGCTACAAATGTAAAAAATGCGGTTGCCAATTTGTTCCCACAAGACATAAATAAGAAGCAAACAAGAAAAGCTCCTGCCGGTGTGAATGTACTCGCACGGTTATTCGTTCCGAACTATTGCCAAATCTTTCAAAGTCAAGGTTCATTCGGCGTTCGTTTGGGTGAAGAGTTTTGCGGAAAAAAACTATTCCAAACCGGCTCCAATTGACGATAGCGTAGTGGTTGAACTCGATGAAATGTGGCATTTTTTACGCTCAAAAAAAGACGAGTTTGGATCTGGAAAGCGTATTGCCGAACAACAAAACAGCTCATCGATTGGGAGTGTGGCGCGCGAAATGCT
>JAZQJR010000209.1:0-5063 GCA_045541715.1 Acutalibacteraceae bacterium | reverse complement strand
TGTAAAATACGAGATTATCATCTTTTTTAAGAATGTCTTCCATAATTGACATGAATTGCTTTCTTGCAATTTTAAATGCGGATCTTTCGCTTTTGTTGAACTTTGGTGTTAATGTTGTTGATTTTTATCAAATCTAGCGATACACACTCAAGCTTTATTGACAACACGCTCTAGGTTTCCCGGTCCCTTGAAAGTGTTGATTTAACGATGTTCCTTAATGTGGCCTTTCGTGTCAACAAATCCATTGGCATGATTATTTGAGCAACACCACTTTTAACTTGGCAGCTTTCTGTGTTTTTTACAATTTAGTTTTCGTTAATCTTGCGAAGAATGTTGCAAATAACAATTGTCTTTTCACAAAGATAATGTTACATTATAAATAATGAAGGAGGTTTTTTGTGAAAAATTTTTTATCAGTTTTGTTGTCTGTGTCGATGGCAATTAATTTTGTCAATATGAGAGTTTCTTTCGCGGTAAGCGAGAGCGTTGCTGAAGATAGGGCTCTAGAACGCCGCGAAGGAATTCTAGAGCACAGCAAACAGAGCGAGGTTAAAATTGAGGAAGAAACGCAAAAGCACAGCGAGGAAAACTTGCAAAGTTTAAGCACCAAGAGTGATGTTGCCAAAAAAGACAAGTCTAAAAAATGGTCACTCACTTTGAAGTCGGCTTTCAAGTGGATTGCAGCTCTTTTAGCCGGCGGTTTTGCTGCTGCCGTGAGTTTTGTGCTAGGGAAAAGAAACAGCCGAACAGAGTTCGAATCTCTCAGGGAAAACAAAATAGAGGGCGATTTGAATACTTGCCGTGAAGTCTGTGATGCTGAAAGCTATGAGCAAGGCCTAAATTCTGCGAAACAACAATGCGGAGTTGAGAAGGCTGGTCTCGAAAGGCTACACAACACTAATTTGAAGAACGCTGAGGCAAAAGCAAATAGCCGCTACAACGATGGTTACGCGGAAGGCTATTTGGTTGGGACAGAAGAATTTTGTCCGGTCTTCGAAGTCTGTGATGCTGAAAGCTATGAGCAAGGCCTAAATTCTGCGAAACAACAATGCGGAGTTGAGAAGGATGAGCTCGAAAGGCTACACAACACTAATTTGCAGGACGCTGAGGCAAAGTGCGGAGAGCGCGCAAATAGCCGCTACGACGATGGCTACACGGAAGGCTATTTGGTTGGGACAGAAGAATTTTGTCCGGTCTTCGAAGTCTGTGATGCCGAAAGCTATAAGCAAGGCCTAAATTCTGCGAAACAACTATTTGAAGTTGAGAAGAATGAGCTCGAACAACAACTAAACACTAATTTGAAGAACGCTGAGGCAAAAGCAAATAGCCGCTACAACGATGGTTACGCGGAAGGCTATTTGGTTGGGAAAAAAGAAGCTTTTACGTTTTTTGACAACAAAGGTCCAGACTTTTTGCCGGTTTTGCTTGAATGCGTTTTGAGTTTTACACAAAGCAAATCCATCGGTGCAAATTGTTTAGAGAACGTTGTTGACAGCGTTGATTTGCAGTCTGTATACGAATTTTACAACGCAATTTCAGATAAACTCTACGATTATTAGTGCAAGTGTTGACAAACTTCATTTTTTTTGGTATGATATGCTAGCATTAACTGTAGTTTAATACAAAGATTTATAAGGAGGATTTTATGAAAAAGGAAATAGCTTCTACACAGGTAGAAAAAGAGTGCAGCTTAAGAAAGCTGTCCGAGGAGGAATTATCGGAAGTTTCAGGTGGAGGGCTTTTCTCCAGTTTGCTTTTGGGTGCAACGTTGTTAGCAAATTCTGTTTTTGGCGGCTGGGTTACGGAAATTGGAAAAAACCACAAGGACGATGGTACCTATGGAATAACCTTACTGCCCCCGGGCGTGTTTAATTTTCTTTCTGTAAAAGAAGCGAAGCCTAGGGTCCACTTAGGCCGTTTCTTTCCCGGCCCGCGGTACGAGCGTGACCAGGCGGGGGTTGCCTCTTATGGTTTATCCCAGGATTTGAGTAACAGTGTTGTGACCGTGGACCCGCGCAACCCTCATTATCGAGCGTTCGGCGACGTCGTCGTGCTATTCGACGGAGGTGAGTCTTTCATCGTGGGTAAATGTCCCCGGAGCTGGACTATACCAAAAGATTTTCCATTGGTGAATAGCGAGTCCATGGAAAGGTGTGTGAACCAAGTAACAAAAATTGAGGTAGAAGCCGGTAACTACGGGAAAGTGCCAGGCACCAAGACCGGTGTTTTTGTGGCGCGACCGTCAGGACGCTACGACGCGGTAAAGGGAGTTTATATAAATAAAGATGAATTGCCGAAGGCGACGATACGTATAACCCAGGATATGCCCAGAAATATGCTTGTCGACCATTTAGTGAGCAAAGCAAAAAAATTTATCATTGAAACTGATAAAGGGGACATGGTTTGTGGCAAGCATTTACATATCCCTGCGGACCTTGCTGAAGACACTCCTGGTGTGAAGGGTTGTGTTGAAAACGCAAAAACCGTAACTATAGACAAGGCACAGCGAAACTTCAAAAAACTTACGACAGATGTGGTAGCGCTGGACGATGGAGGAAGCGGAAATATTGAGGTTTGCCCCATGGATGCTGAGGGAAATCTTAGGATTCCTGCGAACGCCCCAAAAGGACTCGATAACTGCATAAAAAAAAGCGACAAAATCATAATTGATCCAGTAAAATTTGGTCAGAATTATGGTCAAGCAGGCGGCCTTGTTTGGAAATATAACAAATTCGCGAAAGCTGAAGTTTTTCATGTAGACCCAGATGAAGTAAAGCTTACAAAAGATACACCATATTTCGAAAATCTTGATGAGCTTTTAAAGAATACTAAAAAAATCACAGTTGAGCCAGATTGCCCACATTATATCGACTATGAAGGTCAAGTGGCACCACGTTCAATAGAGCCATCGCTTAAAGTTCTGGATAGCATTCCAAGGGATAAAAAAAGCCTAAGAAAGTTTGTCGAGATAAAGGTGGATCAGCATAAAGATATTAAAGATCCGTTGTTGGCTGGTTTCCATGAAGACCCTGCAGGCGTTGCTGAGCGTTTTTGCAAAGTAAAGCCGTTTAGTTATGATGGAGATAGGCCGGAACCACAAAATATTTCTAATAAAACGTTACTTGATGCAAAAGCAGCTGTATTGTCTGCTCTTGAACTAGCGAATCCAGAGGTTTGTGGCGGATCGCTGGTATGCAACAACGGGATGTGCATCGTCGACGGCCTAGCTAAAGAACTAGATAAAATAACCGATACCGCAGAAAAAGAACGCTTTATAGATGAAAAGCTTGCAATGTTTAAGGAAAAAGTTTCTGATTACGATAGAGCAAAGGCCATTTACAATTGGGTCGCCGAAAACATTGCCTACAACCTAGCACAAGGCAGCGACGACGAAAATCGCGGAGGTCCGGAACAATGCGAAAGCCAGTTTTTGAATCATGCATCACAAGTTTTAGATAGAAAAATGGGGGTATGCCGCGGTTACGCACACCTCACAAATTTACTCATGAGGATAGCAGGAATTCCTAGTGTGTATGCAACAGGAGAAGGTCACGCGATCAACGCGATTTTCATAAACGGAGACTGGTATTTAATTGATTCTACCCACGACTCTCACCAAGTCGTAAATAGACATCTTTACAAAGTTAAAAGAAAAAATTTGCCCAAAAACTACAAAGAAGATCCAAGGTATAATAATAAAGAAATTCCTCATCGCAGAGAAAGACCTACAGAAAACCATTTCCCGCCTAAAGATAAATCTGCAGCAAAACATAACATAGATTTCATAACTTACGGATATGGAGCAAATGATTGGTCCGGAGATTTGGCCTGGGAGAGGTATGAGTCTCCACATAACCTAAAAAAAGTCTCCGTAGAAGGGGAACAAACACTTAAAGAAAAAATTCTAAACTTCTTTAATTTCTAAAATAATTATAGTGCGCAGCCAGGCAACAAAATATGTTGCCCGGCTTTTTTTACATTACTGAGGTTTTTTAGATGGTGCCGTCAATAAATTTTTAGCCAAATAGCAATGCATCTAATTTGAACTGCAGCAACAAACGAAGAACCGCTCTTAGCATAACGCGTAGCAATGCCTCGCCATTTCTTGAGCTGCAAAAAAGCAGTCTCGACGAGGTGTCGCAGCTCGTAAATATGCTTGTCATATTCCCGAAGAACTTTACAATTTTTATTTAGAGGAATTACTGGAGTCATTCCTGCTTGAAGTGCACTTCTAATGATGGCGTCAGTGTCATAACCACGGTTGGCCAGCAAATATTCAGCTTGAAATTCAGTGATTAGCACTTCTGCAATTGAGCAATCTGCGACGGTAGAGTGTGTTACCAATAATTTTCGGCCACATTGCACCAACATCAAACGAAATGTTTGGATTGAAAAGACGAGATTATCATCTTCTTTTTAAAAGAACGCCTTCCATTTTTGACATAAATTGCCTTCTGGCAATTTCAAAGGTGGCTCCTGTGTTTTTTGTTGAACTTTGACGTTATTGATTTTTATCAAATCTAACGATGCGCACCCAAGCTTTATTGACGATACGCTTTAGCATCTGTGACAAAAAACGCACCTGTATACCATGCGAATCTACGACCAGGTGCATTTTCGTGTTGAGCCCCGCGAGTGGCCTCGCACAACAAGACGTGGCCTAAGTTTATTTCGACAACAAATATGAATTGTGCTCGCGTTGATAGCAATTTTGCCACCATTGTAGAGTGCATATGTACAATTAAGACAAAAGAGTTGTTTATTGGCACAAAATCTTAAAAGGTATCAATTATCAGCCACTTAAAGTCTGCGTCATCTATCAGTGTAGCTTGAATATTTTTTCAACCCCCTTTATCTCTCCAGCAGTAAAGTCTGCGATGAACATTTTTCCAATGTCCATATTCTGCTGGAAGGTCTCTCCATGGAGCTCATGTGCGCAAAATCCAAAATACCCCATTAATAAATTGCCTTGTATCTTTAGCGTTTCCTCCTCGAGTTCCTTTTTCTCCAATTGTGTGCGGTTTGATTTTTTTCCAAGCGCTGCCGCTTATATCGTGCCGGTG
>JAZQJR010000208.1:0-3150 GCA_045541715.1 Acutalibacteraceae bacterium | reverse complement strand
GATTTCTGTCGGGTTAGCCATCAGACGCTGCCTATTTTGGTTGCGGTTGTATTCGGCTTCGAGCTCGTTTAGTCCTAAGAACTCCAAATCGAGGTTATATGCACGCTGTAACGCATCCTCTATTCTGTCGTGCTGCCGACTAGCTGCAACCAAATCCGAAATGAAGTCATAGTCGTTATTTTGGTCCATCACACGAAGCTCAGTTAGTTCGTTAATGATAGCGTCGTCAACGCAACCACCGTTTGCACGGACTCGCTCGGCAAGAGCGCGATAGCCATCTGCAATGCGCGTGTAACCCTCATTCATTTCATCTGCGAGAGGTGCCAAATTATATCTGTTAGCCTCCTCCACACGAGATTCCATATAGTTTTCAGTGACGCTAGCATATCTAAGGAGCAGCTCCACGGAATCACCGCCCTCGTGATCGTAGAGGGAGTCCTTGCCATTGTCAAAAAACCACTTTTCTACAGCAATAATAGAATAGAATAAACCACCACAAAGTTCGCGAGTGCTGGTAAGTTGTTGCAAACAATCCTCCAACTCCTGTATGAGTTCTTCTGGTACACCATCAGAATGCAGCATATTGAAGAGCTGTTCTTGTTTATTCAGAAAACTGTCAATAACCTCATTTGGTCGACTGTCGATGGAAGTTAAGATAAAGTATACGCAGTTGTAACTCAAAGTCTCATCATACAATTGTTGGTTTTCGCCTGTTTGCGCACACGCAATGTTTTTGTAGCTAAGCCCTGCGAAGTTTGCGCCGCCTACGGTTGTTGCGGCTACTAATCCGCACGCCACCAGCTTTTTAGCTGCGCTGCTGCAGACGGCCTTAATGTCCTCGTGGACAAGTTTGTTTTTTTGCATATATGCATTTCTCCTTTTTGTTTATTATTTGTTTTTATAGTATTACTAAACCGCCATATTGTCAAGTGTTTTTTAGCAAAAAGCTTTTCCGCTAATATAAAGGAACCAAAATAGGGGCGATTTTGTTGACCCGGGAGAGGTTTCTTTTTACTTACAGATTGACTATCTGATTGACAAAAAAACACTTATACTGTACAATTGAACAAATATACGCAAGGAAGGAGTGTTTTTATGTGCAACAAAAAGGACGTTGTTAAGAAAGTTTATGAAGACATATTGAAGGATAAAAAGACCTTCGCGATGCTAAAAAGCGAGCTAAGCAATAAAACTCAACTCGACGAGGCATTTATTTGCAAACATATTTTGCCTTTGGCGAAAAAAGTTGACCCTGAAATTACCTGGCAAGACATCTTAGCCTTCGAAAAAGAGGCGCTTACTCAACCCAAAAAAATAAGCCTAACTGACCTAGAGAATATCTCAGGCGGCAAAGCTTCTAACGTCTTGCTGAGCTGCGGACTGCTGGCTTTAATGGGATTTTCGGGCCTCGCCGCTAGCAACGTAGCCTCGGCAGACTTTATTGAGTTCACGAAAACTAAGGAATATTCTGACTACAACACCTATTTAAGCAAGGGCGACGATGCCTCTACAGAAGAAAGAGAAAAATACGAGTTTGTCACCCTGGGAGATGTACCCTTCTATCTGCAAGCAGACCACATGGTTGACGGTTTGCTCTGGTTTAAGTCTCCCGACGAAAACAAAGCCTTTTTCGTCATGGACAGGAAGTTCGAAAACAAAAATGCTGTCTATACTTACTCACCTGACTCTCCATCTCAACTAAACACAGCAGGGAAAACGACAGAACAACCATCCTTCGAGGACATCCATTCCTTGGAATTTAAGCTTTTCGATACGACAAATTTCTCAAGCGATGTACTGAAATTTTTCGGTAAAGAAAACGAACAAAAAGCGAAAGATACCGCCAACTACCTCCAAGAAAGCTTTCTCGACGCAGATAAAACCAAATTTAATCCGATAACACACAAGGACTCGCAAACCCTCCAGCTCGCTGACGATAACCCTCTGTATAATTTTTCTCGGTTTTACAACCCTAATTATACGTTCTCATCTCAAAACGCCAATCAAAGCTTAACTATGGAAGACCCAACACAAAAAGGAACGATATTAAAACTAAACAGAAATAACCTTCATAACACTAAGATGTATGCCAAACCCCTCGCAGAAAAATATTTAAAAATAGAATGGAGTGAAAATATTAAAAAAAATGATTTAGAACGGTATGCAGAAAGTTTAAAAAAAGAGCTTCTCAAATTGACTGTTTGGACGATAAGTCATTTAACACCTTTGCAAAAAACAAACGGTAATCTGCCAGAGTCTCTTGATAATTCTCTTTCTTTGCCGAGCTTTAACACAGTAGAGAACCATCTTACTTTGGCAAGAAACAAAATTACCGATGACCTCACTGACCGTACTTGCTCTGCGGATACTCAACTTCTGCGTAATGATGGTTTTGTTTTTTTCACCCTGCACGTGAGAACCCGCAACAAACTCTACCCCGGGTTCTTTAATGGCCCTATGGCAGAAGCTTCTTTACCATTTGAAAATATCCCTTTAGCCAGCTGTTCTAAAGATATGTTTCACGGCTTAAAATCAGACTCTGATCATATCGTTTGCTTTAACGGCTCATCTGAAGAAATAAAAGATCAACTCGTTACACACTATATTAACGAAAAAATAGACGAATTGCTAAAAAAAGACATCCCACCTAAACACATCCAATATTATAATTCCACAAACATTCAAGAAATACGAAATGAAATTTGCAAACAAACGCTCGAAGTCCGCATCCCGACTCACGTCGCTGTAGATAAGTGGGAAAAGGTTGAGCTAAAGTAAAACAAAAAAGAAAGGAAAGTTTTTTATGTGCAATAAAAAGGACATTGTTAAGAAAGTTTATGAAGACCTTTTGAAGGACAAAAATACCTTCGAAATGCTAAAAAGCGAGCTAAGCAGCAGCGCTCAACTCGATGAGGCATTTATTTGCAAGCATATTTTGCCTTTGGCGAAAAAAGTTGACCCTGAAATTACATGGCAAGACATCTTAGCCTACGAAAAAGAGGCGCTCTCTCAACCGACGGAATTAACTTTAAACGACTTGGAAAACATCTCCGGTGGAAAGGCTTCAAACGTTCTTATGAGCTTCGGATTGTTGGCTTTAATGGGATTTTCTGGCCTCGCTGCCAGCAACGTCGCCTCAGCAGATTTTAT
>JAZQJR010000207.1:0-19609 GCA_045541715.1 Acutalibacteraceae bacterium | reverse complement strand
TCGCCTGATTCTTGGTTTCTTCGCTATGGACGTTCTTTTTGCTTTCCGCGGTGTAATATTTTTCGCATATTTTGCATTTGTACTTTTGGGTTCCTGCCTTTGTTTTTCCGGCTTTTATTTGATTTGTTTCGTCGTTGCATGCTTTACATTTCATAAATCTAGTATATCACAAATGCTTCTATAGGGCACTCCCAAAATATGGAGACCAAAGAGACTCCAAATACGCGGGTTAACGTCATTGAAATGGACGAGCTGTACAGCTTCCTCGAGAGAAAAAACAGGTTTTATGCGATAACGTTGGTCGGTAGAGATACACGGGAAATCGTAGGCTTCGACATAGCTTTAGATAAAAGTCGAGATCTAATTCAGCGCTTAGTTGATCACTCCGTGAAGGCGCATCAATACTACTCTGCCGCTTATTCGGCATACGCAGAAGTGCGCTATGAAGGCACTCATACTTCGCTAAAAAATAAAAGCCAGACCTACACCGTTGAAGGTGTAAACTCTGATTTGCGACACTACATTGCTCCTTTGCGCCGAAGGTCCACATGCTTTTTTCGATCACTTGAAACAGCTAAGGCTATCTTCAAAATTTTTGTTAATGCGTTTAATCTATTTGCTCGCGCTAAAAAGAGTTTTCCTCACCTGAAATCCGCATTTTGTCTCTCGAGTTTTATTTAAATGCTCAACTAGGGCACTCACAAAAATAATGGTATAGATATGTACAAGTACAAAAAGCGCAAATCAAACGAATAGACAAAAGCCGGCTTTATAAAGGAAGAGCAACGCCATAAGTGCCAAAAATGTGGCTGCCAGTTTGTACCAACGCGGCATAAAGGAAGGAGTACGCAAGAAAAGCTCCTGGCGGTCTGGATGTCTGCGCATGGATATTGGGGACATCAGCTAAATAATTAAGCATGGTACAATAGAGAGAAAAGGATGATACAGATATGTATATGTGTAAAAAATGCCAGGAGAAGGAGTGCGCAAAAGCTGGCCTTGTAAATGGCGAACAGAGCTACAAATGCGGTTACCAGTTTGTTCCAACAAAGCATAAATTGGCAACCACACTTTTTTACACTTGTACATATCTATACCGCCTGTTTCTTTCTATTGTATCACATTTGGTTATTTAAGTAATGCCTCCAGAGTCTGGATCAAAAAGAATAAATATTATTTTCTTTGGCCTAGCGGCAGCATCGGCTAAGGAAAACTTTCAATTAGCGTGCTCCCACGTACGCGAACAAAAAACCGTAGAGAGTGCTCTCTACAACGATTTATTCAAGTTAGTTTTCTTTAAATGATTCTTACTCACAAAAAATCATTCCTTTCAAATCTTAAAAATCATTATAAATTTATCTTGTCTTAAATAGGCCTTAGACATTCTCGTCGTCGATAATTGTCTCTACCAACAAATTATCATTTGCCAAATCAACAGCGTCATAAAGATCTTCCAATTTAAACTGGCGAATAAGAGTTCGATCTGGCTCTGCTATCGATTGTCCCTACACCTTGACACCTGATGTTGTAACTTCGATAGAGTAACCGCCGCCAACAGATAGCAAGTCTTCTTTATTCAGTTTCGAAAAAGTCTCTCGAGTGTTGCTCATAAAGACCACTCCTTTCAAACCTTTAATACAACCCATACAGCTCGAGGAGTGACTTTGAGCAGAGAAACAGGACTCTTTCGTTGCGGCTCATTTGCTTAACCGAGTCTTGATTGGACCACTTCTCGACGTTATTGGCAGCCTTGATGATTATTTTCTTCATCGTATCAGCTGCGCCATCCGACAAAGTGGACGTATAAACTGGGAAACGACCAACTTCTTGCGCGGCCGGATACTTATCGATGCCCATGCCAACGAGGAACCATTCCGCTTTGAACTCGCCGGTGGCGCACATAATGCCCGTGAAATCCGCAACCAACTCGTCATGCAAGTTGTTCTGCGACGAACCCAAAAATCTCTTCGTAAAGTAATGCGTGCACTCATGTTCTCTGCGGATGTCAACGGAGTATTTGCGCCACTGCTCGTCCTCTAGACCCAGCCGTTGTGCCGGAATATTGCTATAGGGCTTGTTCGAGAGAATAATAAAGCGGCTAACCTTGCCAAAGGCAAAACTCGCACCGGTCTTCTCAAGGTTCGGAGACGGGCGCCCTTTGTAAATGAGCTTTCTTACGATTTCATAAAAGTCCTGCTCGTCCTTGGCGTAAATGACAGGAATATTCCCCGCAATGGAGTTATAAATCTCGATGCTAACGCCGCTGGGCGACCGAAGCTTAATGTCTTCATCGCCGTGAGGAATCCGCGCATTCATGACTTCGGTTATGTTGTCGCCGTGAATGTCACTAATAATATCTCTCCAAGCCTCGATAAACGGCTCGTCCTCAATCGGCGCAGGCGTATAATCCGCTACATTAAAGCGGTTCTCACAATACTCAAGTATCTCGGCATATGTGCTCTCATCTGCGCCAAGACCCTTTAGGAGCGCTATGTATTCATCCTTTTTCGTCATTAAACTCACCTTCTTTTTAGTATTTTATTTACCGTCGTCAAGCAAGCCAGCAAATGTAAGCGACTTTATAACAGATAAAGCCTGTCCTCCGCTAATATTTCTTAAAAAACCATAATTTTTATTTACATCTAAGCTAAAGTTTTTTATTATCTCTTTTTGAGCCCTCTTACTTTTCTTTTTATTTTTTTGCTCCTTCATTGTAATCTTATCCTTCCTTTTTTAAGTTATCAAACATTCCTCTTGCTATAAGCTTGTCCATAGCGTCCAGCATTTGCTCGCCTGTGCCGTTACTAGAAACATTATAGTTACCAACCGTTTCACTACTATACGTTACCCTGTATGTTTCTCCGCCGGACGCATTTTCTAATTCAGCCTCTTTTATAGCATTTTCTTTACGTTTTTTCTCTTTTTTCACAACTATCTCTCCTTATATTTAATTTCGGCCATATATGCCATTCTCGTGTAATTTATCCACCATCATATTAGCGTACTTTTGAGCTTCCTCTTTGCTCGAAGCCTCAAAAATTACGTTTTTGTCTCCAAATAACTTATGCACATAAGTGTCGCCATTTCCTCCAGCGACGGCCTCCAAAAATTGATCAGAAAGTTCCGGATCATTCATTATTTCATCCAAATCCAGATCGATATCGTTTTCCCTTGCGATGTCCACAATTTCATCCAAATTAAACGCATTCACAAATAGATGTCGAAACTCTGCATCTTCTTCCAGTTTTTCCTTAAACTTAAGTATTTTCTCGTCCATAATAACTCCTCCACCTAGCCTAGAAAGTTATTTGAGTGTTACCATTTCCATGTATTTCATTCTTGTGCTCTGTTACGTAAGTATTATCGTTCTTTCCTCCAGCAACAAGTTCTAACTTGTCCTCATCTAGCTCTGTGCTGGCAATATCATCAAAGCTAACATCGTATCCTAATTTTTCGGCTAGCTCTACGACATCTTCCGGAGAACTTACCTCCTTGAAATACTCATCAAACTCTCCGTTTTGAAACCTAGTCTTAAACTCCTCGAAATTTTTCATTCTAACCCATCCTTTCAAAATTCAAATCAATATGGGACAACGCATAAGACCTCACCAGTATTCTTATCTCGAACAACCACGCTATAGCTTGCGTAGGTTTCTTTAATAATAGTTTCTCCACCAGAAATGTTATCTAAAACATCGTCATTTAGTTCTCTGTTATTCCGAATTTCCGTGTCACAGCCATACTTTCTTGCAATATTTATAGCCTCTTCCGGACTACCAGCATTTTTTAGTCTTTCTTTTAAATTTTCATTCATATAAAACACACTTTCTTAAAGTAGAGGGCGGCTCCTCTATGTAGAAACGACCACTTGAAGCCGCCATATCCAAACAATTAGCTCTTGCCAAAAAGCATACCTAGCACAGCCATTGGATCAACTTGAGCCTTTTGTTGACCACCAACATATCCATCAGCAACAGTTACATCACCATAATTTATTGCCATGTTATTGCTTCCTTCAATAATCTGAGTAAGCGCTCCTGTTTTGCTTTCATTGTGTACGAGAGCACCTCCGGACACTTGCTGCATATAGTATTCTTCCAGTTCATCCACAGTAAAGTAATAACCATAGCTTTTGGCAAGTCGACAGACATCATCAAAATCTTTCGCCTTCAAAAAGGCCTTTTTTAGGTCTTCGTCTTGCTCCAATTCGTCCAGAAATGCGAGTAAGTCTTCCATTCAACGGATACCTCCAATCCTTAAAATCTCTATAGCACAAGTAAGACTAACTTATTGAAATATTACCAGAATTAGAAGCAACTGATCCCGCACCTGTTGCGTTTTGAGTCAACAGGGCTTCTTTCTTTATATTTTCATAAAATTTTATAGTATTATCCCCGGTTGTAACGTTAGTGTTGACATTCCCCATTCCTTCACCACCAGAAATAACCTCCATCATATCGTCTCGTATTTCGTTTTCTGTTACAGGACAACCAACACTTGCTGCGATTTTTGCCACATCTTTGATAGTCGAGGCATCATTTATCCTTTTTTGAAGTTTCTTGTCCGCGCTTACTTTGCTTTTGAATTTACTTAAATTACCCATAATAATTATCCTTTCCATTTATATCGTTATATTATTTACCGCTTATATTGATGCCGCCATTGTTTTGAACGGTGTTATGATCACCACTAGTGTTCACTTTAATGTTCGCCTTAATGTCACTTGTGTTAATTAAGCCAATGTTGCCCATTTCAATATTAATATCTCCCGTTTCGACCTCCACTTCTGTGTCAATCCCAGTACCAAAGCCACCAGAGACATTGTCTATTTGAGCCTCATTTAACTCTGTACCCATGTTTTTTGCCAAATTCTTATCCTTCTTAATATTTTTCATTTTAATACACTCCTTTTAAAAATTAATGATTAACTTTAATTTAAAAAACTATTCTTTATGTTGTCAACCGTTTGTTTTCCTGCATCAACAACATCGTTGAGCTCGTTCGCTACACCAGCACCTTCACTAAAAACCTTTCCCGCAGACGTCAAGATGTCCCCGAATCCACCAATATCAAAACCGCCAGCAACATCATCCAACATGCTCTCGTTTAACTCTGTATCTTTTTCCTTCGCTAAATTTTTATCCTTCTTGATATTCTTCATATGTACACACTCCTTTTAAACTTTTTCTTTTAAACCAAGTTTGTTGATACTTAACTCGCATCACCCCTTTCAAAAATGTCTGCTTAAAGCTTCCATTACTTCACCGAAAGACCCACCCGTAACCATACATAAATCTTCTTCATGAAGCATTTCGGAATTTGCACTGTCCATAACTCGTGCGACACCGCGCAGTTCGTCTATAAATTCATCTATGGTCATTTCATCTAGGAATGGCTTTGCAACGCGATATGCACCCTTTGGCGTTGTCTGCCGCAAAAACTCTTCCCGCACTTTTTCATCTTCGACTAGAATCTGTAAAAAGTTCTCCATAGCTCCCTCTTCTTTCCAAGCTGGACTTTGCTAATATTGCGTATATGGATGCCAATTTTATATGCTATTGACTCGCACGCACTAGCGGTTAGCGCCGTCCAAAAATGAAGTCTCCATGCGACCGTTAAATTTCGTCAACAGAGCTACAACATCCGCAAACTCCGTGGCGCCACCAGATATACTACGCAGGTCGCTCTTTAGAAGTTTCTTCCGGTACTCTATCTTGTTATGAACATAAGTAAGAGCCTCTTTAAACTCATTGAAACTCGCCTCCCCGATGTATGGCCTGGCTTTTTCGTATCCTTCCTTGGCTGTTTTAGCCGACGAAAATTGCTCACGAAAAGCCTGGTCCTCCATAAGTTTCTTGAAAAATGCCTTTAATTTTTCACTCATTCAACTCACCACCTCTCTGTTAGACAAGCTGACGTTTAGCCATCTCCGCGAAGCGACCGTCTAAGGCCATCAGCTCTTCATAATTGCCTTGTTCGACGACTTGGCCCTTGTGCAAGTAGATGATTCTATCGCACTGCTTAATCGTAGACAGTCTGTGCGCGATGACAATTCGCGTGATGTCCATCTTCGAAAGCGTCTCAACAACGGTTGCTTGCGTTATATTATCAAGGGCACTGGTGGCCTCGTCGAACATCAATAGCTGTGGCGACGCGATAAGCGCACGCGCGATCATCATTCTCTGCTTCTGGCCGCCGGATAAACCACCGCCATCCTCGGCAACCATAGTGTGCATACCCATCGGCATCTTCTTGATATCCTCGGCACAACCGGCCTTCTCGGCGGCAGCCCAAGCATCATCCATAGTCGCGGTCGGGTCGGTAATAGTTATATTGGCGAAAATACTATCCGAGAACATCGAGCCATTTTGCAGAACGATACCGATATTTCGTCTAACGCTGTGCAAGTCAAGGCTCTTGAGGTTCTGGTCGTCGTAGTAAATCGCGCCAGCTGTGGGATCCTCAAAGCCAAGAAGCAACCTTAGCAGCGTCGACTTACCGCAGCCCGTCGAGCCAACGATACCTAGATACTCACCAGGTTTTATCGACAAGTTCAATCCGTTAATGATGAGCGGACCGTCCGGAGTATATCTAAACTTCAGGTTGTTGATGTCGATTTTACCGCTGATATTATCGACGCGCTCCTTGCTTTCGTTCGACTCCGGAGTCTCCTTCAAGATTGGTTCGAGCATCTCGATTGACGGCTTAAGGTTTGCGATCGTCAATACAATGCCGGAAATTTGCATAATCGAGGCTGAGAACGCACCGAATGCTGCGTTAAAGGCAATATAGTCAGACGGAGTTAGATTGCTTTGATAAACTATGAAGTAAATCAACATCGTTCCAGCCAAGCTAATCGCCGAACTCACCGCGCCAGAGATCTTGATAAACACATTCGGGTTAAACTTAATTTGCGCTAACTTCGAGTAGATATCCGCCCACTTTGAAAATGCACGAACCTCGGCGCCAGCAATTTTTATTTTCGAGACGCCCGTGAACAGTTGATAAACCAATCCCGAGAGCTTCGGCGAGAATTCGCAAGCCTTCTTATTGAGCCTTGTGTTCAACCAACCGTTGATTAAAGAGTTCGCTAACATTAGAATAATGATTAAAACTGTCGGCGTAAGTAACGCGGGCGATAAAGATGTAATTTGACCTAGGTATACAAGTGAGAACACCGTTGACAACATTGTCGGAATCAAATTACTGCTCAAAGTTTGACAAATCGTATTCAAGGTGAATGTACGAGAGGCCAAATCTCCCGAGTTAAAGCGTTTAAAGAACTTAATCGGCAGGTTCAAAAGGCGAATCCATAAAGCACCTTGCGTACCGAATTGAATTTTATCTCCGATGCGCAAAATCCAGAGCGTCTGGAACAAGTTAAATGTTGTAGTCGAAACTAAAACACCAACCATAAGGGCGACAAGTGGGAATAAGTCGTGAATCGTGCCCGACGGGATAATATTGTTGAAGATCAACTTGTTAATCATCGGGTTAATGAGGCCTAAAAGCGCGGCCGCAAGCGCCAGAACCATCAAGAAGGCAATGTCAAACTTCGTAAAGGTCTTGAACATATACTTGATGAAATCCTTAATGCTCATCGAGGTCGTCGGGAAAGGCTTATAGAAACAGTAGCCCTCACCGGAGATATTCAAGGCCGTGCGACGATTCAGCTTAATAATCTCGCCGGTTTTCGGGTCGACGTAGCTGTAACCACCGAACTTCAGCGGCACCAGGCACACGATATTTTTATCCTGATTATAGGCTACAACTGGACCTTCGCCGCGAGCCCACCATTTTCGGCTGAGCGTAACCTTGCGTCGAGTAAGACCAGTTCTGCCGAGCACCGTATCGAGCAAACCTTCGTCCTCGAGGGCATTTCTCGGGATCGTAATTGGGGCCATCTCATAGTAGTTGGTAACCTGATTGATCGCGTTAATGAGCTGGTCGGATTGCTGATCTAGAGCTACACCCTTAGGGCCTTTTTTTCCGCCAGAACCTAATGCAGTTTCCTCGATAAGCTCACAAGAAAGCCTAAAAACTTCGCGTTCTTTTTTCTTTTGTCTTTTAACTTTCTCCGAAAAATTCATTTAATGCTCCTCCTTTCTATTCAGTCTTAACGAGTTTCGCGTACTTACCGTCCAGAGCAATCAACTCTTCATGAGTACCCCTCTCGACAACGTGACCGTACTCGAGCATGATAATCTCATCGGCATCGCGAATCGTAGAAAGTCTATGCGCGACCACAAAGCAAGTGATTCCACGACGCTTAACCGCATCCATAACTGCCTTTTCGGTAGTCGGGTCGAGTGCGGAAGTAGCCTCGTCCAAAATCATGATAGTCGGGTCGACAACGAAAGAACGAGCGATTTCGAACCTTTGTCTTTGGCCACCGGAGAAGTCTTTACCGTTCTCGACGAGTTGATGGTCATAGCCGTTCGGTCGAGTGAGGATATCGTCGTGAATTTGAGCATCTTGCGCAGCCAAGATCAACGTTGCGTCATCGATGCTGTCATCCCACATGGTGATGTTATTTCGGATAGTATCCTGGAACATCGTGACCTCCTGGTCGACCATCGCGAGAGAGCCTCTGAACACGTTTCTGTCTATATCTTTTCGTTCCTTTCCATCGAACAAAATCTTACCCTCACGCGGTTCATAGAGACCAGCGATAATCTTTGCAATCGTCGATTTACCGCTACCACTGCCGCCAACCAAGGCCACCATTTGACCCTTTTTCACGCTCAAGCTAAAGTCCTCGATGAGTGGGGCGCCAAGTGGACTATATGAGAAGGTTAAGTTTTGTATCTCAACGTCGCCATGGAGTTTCTCATATTCCTTTGTGTCGTTAGCAGCTGCCTCCGACAAATCAATATGTACGTCGGGCGCATAGTTCATAACGTCCTCGACACGCTCCATATCGCCGCTGACCGCCTGGATATCTTGGCCGATTCCAACAAGCGAATTAACCGGGCCCAAGAACGAACCCATAAAGCCTTGGAAAGCCATCAAGGTACCCATAGTGAACTTACCTGTCAAGATGTTGTAAACACCAAGCAGTAAGATCGCAGTATTTGCAAGGCCCATCAAGAGTGAAGGCAACGTTCCAATGAGAGTATTTCTCTCGCGAAGGCTCTGCAACGAGTTACTAAACTTCGTCTGATAGCCGATCCATTTTTGGAAGTAGCCAGCCTCACAACCACTAGACTTAATAGTTTCGATCATGCTGACACCAGCAACAGTCGTACCTTGCAACTTACCGGCATCGCGTGACATAGCCTTATTATCGTTTTCGTTCTTAGCCGCAACCAACTTAATAATCAAGATATTCAGCAAAGCGACCGTCAAGCAAATGAAGGCCATCACGACATCGTAATAGACGAGAATCGCGAAGTACACCACAATCATAATTACGTTGAGCACAATCGGCGCAACCTTCATACAGATGGTGTCTGCGATGGTATCGTTACTGCTTTGTCTGGAGCTGATATCACCGGCAAAACGCTGCGAGAAGAACTCAACAGGCATCCTCAAGACGTGCCACATAAATTGCGTACCTGAGGTGACACTCATTTTGCCTCGAATTTTCAAGAGGTATATCGACTGGAAGGTCTCCAGTATGAACGAAATCACCAAGGTAATTCCCATTGCGGCGAGTAACGGCATCATCATAGATTTATCCGTGGAGACAAGTATTCGGTCGGTGAAGATCTGCGCAAATACCGACTTAACCGAGCCGACCACCGCAAGTAAGAGACCGGTTATCAAGATAAAAACTAACGGGGTAACTGCGCCATGTAATCTCTTCAGGAGGAAGCCTACGATACTTTTCTTTTGGCCGCCCGGCTCAAAGGTCTCAGAAGGCTCAAACGAAAGCACGATTCCAGTAAAGGACTTTTCGAACTCCTCCATAGGCACATATCGAATACCGGAAGCAGGGTCAGCCAAGACAGCTTTATCCTTCTTGAAGCCACACAAAACTACAAAGTGATTGAAGTTCCAGTGGATAATCGCCGGGAATTCGACATTTTCCTTTAATTTATCTACATCGTTGTAGGAAAAACCCTTAGCCGTCAAGCCATTATGTCGGGCCGCGACAAGTATGTTTTTCGCGTTACAACCATCTCGAGAAACGCTACACTCAAGGCGCAAACGCTCGAGAGGGATAAATTTTTTATAATAAGCGCAAATCATAGCCAAAGATGCAGCGCCGCATTCGAGTGCTTCCATCTGCAGGATAACAGGCACTTTTTTGACATCGCTATTAAACATAAATTCCATCCTTTCTCCTTTTTAAGGCGTATTTGCACCCTGGCTAAATGATCAAGTCAATCGGACGCATAGCCTCGCCGACAACCTTGACGTTGCACAAAGTACCATTATCCACAGAAACATTCTGAGCACCCTTCGAGTTCGACCACTCATAGCCGCTCTTCGTTGAGGAATCGACATTCAAGCGCACACGAACCTCAACGCAGCCATCGGTAACGCCCAACGCACTTATGTACTTAGTCGTACCCATAGTCCGTTGAATGCTCTCCTGCGTCACTATTGAAGAGCCGATGCTCGTGATTTTTCCTAACATATAGCCATATTCCTCACGAGGATAGTTAGCCGGCGAGATTTGAACTTCTTGTCCGACCTTAAATCCATTAGCAATCGTGTAAGGAACATAAGCGATTAAATCCTTCGAGCCAGAGGTAGCCTCCTCGGAGTAGTTAACAGCAACTTGTTGTCCCTCCGCGATGGAGTCGCCGATATTCGGGATGCTGCTTACCGTACCGCTCTTATTCGCCGTAATGAACGAATTGATAATATATTGATATCTCAAGGCATCGCGAACAGCCGAATCGCCTCCACTAAGCGACTGAAGCTGCGACAATAAAGCCGTATCAGGAATATTAGCTATGATGTCACCCTTATCGAGCATCTCGCCCTCGGAAACCAAGACGTCGCAAACAACACCAGAACTTGGCGCATTCGTAATGGAAACACCATCCGCTGCGAAGATAATACCAGTAATGTCGGTACCGCCAGCGATATTTCCGGTAAAGCCCCAGATTCCGACGCCGATAACCAAGCTGATTATCGCGGTCAAGATGACCCACGCAAGAGGCTTCGTAACCTTGATGTGTTGATCGAGCTGCTCCGGATTGGAGACAGTTTCGAGCGCTGTTTCTCTAAATAATTTATTCTCTGCCATTACTAACCCCTCCTTCTTAAGTCATTCTGTACATTTGAGCATCTCGAACGGTCCAGTAGTTTGGTTCCTCCTCGAGTTGGCCCTTGCTGTTGAACTTCACGCCAGTAACGCCAGCATAGCCCTCAGCAGACTTCATATTTTTCATGAATTCTTGAACGTTAGCGGATTTTTTCACATTTTGAGCGATCATATGTACAAAGTCGTAAGCCTGCGCGGTAACGCTAGTTGGCAACATTTTGTATTCCTTCATAACTGTTGGATTGTACTTATCGTAAAATGCCTGAAGTTTCTCTTGAGATGCAACGCCCGACGAGCCTGCAACAACCATTCCCTCAAGAACATCCTTGTAGGCAGCCATCTTCTCCAGGTCGTTATATTTCGCATCACCTAGAATTAAGATGTTTTTGTTTTGAGCTTTGATGTTCGAAATGACTTCGCAAGCCCACTCTAGGTCGTCAAACGACACTAAAGCAGCCTGAACGCCGAGGACACTCCAACGAGCATACATATCCGCAAACTCGCCAGCATTATCTGGCCCTTTTGTCGAGTCCAACAAGTATGTAGACTTGCTATCCATAGCCGCATCATTAAAGCCTCGTGCCAGCCTATTTTCGTATTGCGATCCAGAATGTGCCGTGGCCACCCACTTAATGCCATTGGCTTCACAGTACTTAGCCAAAGCTTGTCCGCCAGCATCAGCCGATATAACTCCAGCAAGAACGTTCTCATAGCCCTTGTTCATCGTGCTGTCGAAGACCTCGTTGACGATAAGCAATGGCTTTTTAGCCTCCTCGAAAATTGCCGTAATGCTTTCAACAACATCACTATTTTGTAAAGTGAACGCCGCTGTATAGTTGCTGTCATTTGCAACATCCTTGGCCAACGCAATACCGCTATCTCGGCTGTGGCCGTCATCGATTTTTTCATAGGAAATCTTAACATTTTGTGCCTCAAGCTCCTTGA
The DNA here is from genome assembly GCA_045541715.1 of Acutalibacteraceae bacterium. GTDB lineage: Bacteria > Bacillota > Clostridia > Oscillospirales > Acutalibacteraceae > CAG-557. The sequence goes on along the minus strand of JAZQJR010000207.1, from coordinate 7,443 downwards.
TTGCCAAGTCCATGCCAATCATAAAGTCTTGACGCTTGGTGAACTGCTCTGCTGAACCCAAAACAGCGATTTTGATTTCAGCAGCCTCGCCATATGTCTGTGCAACATTAGACTTTGACGAGCCACAACCAGAAAAGATTGCCATTGAAAAAACTAATCCCAACACTAACCCGAATAATTTTTTCTTTCTCATTTCTTGTCTCCATTTCTCTGCCGGAAAAAATATTACTAAGGAAGCACCACCGACAGCTGGCCTTCCCGTTCTACCTAAAAAAGTGAATATATTTAGCCATCATCAAAATCTAAATATATCACCGTTGCACAATCGCATTATAAACCCGCTCTAGCAAACTTGTCAATACTTTTTTGTTGAGAAGTAAAATTTTATCTCTAATGATGAAGGAGATGCCAATAGTACTCTTCCGTTTGGATCAAACCGAAAAAGATTTTGGGAATGCCATATAGGCAGTGCCTAAAAGAGAGACAATGTGATATAACGATGTTATGGAAAATAAAATCAAACACACGAGAGGGCAAAAAACGTGTCAAAAGCGGATTCAGCAATGTTATTGCTAATATTGCATAGGTTGGTGCAAACAAAAGTCAAAAACAAATACCGAAAAGTTTCAGAAGTAAACGCTTGTTTTATGTTTTCCTCTCACAAAATTGCAGCTATATATGTGATCTTAACAATGGCAGCACTGCTCAAAAATTAAATTAGGAGATGAAAAATTATGAAATTCACATTGAGAAAATTAACCTTAAACGATGCAGAAGATCTTGCAAAAGCCGCGAATAACCCAAATGTATCGAGATACTGGCGTAACATTTTTCCATATCCTTACTCGCGGCAGGACGCAATTGACTTTATTAACTTTGCAACAGATAATGAAGACGAAGGGATTTACGGGATAATCATTGACGGTAAGGCCAGCGGTTGCATCTGCGCGAGATTCGGTAAGGATATTTTTGAACAATCGTGCTCTCTAGGCTATTGGTTGAGCGAATGCTATTGGGGAAAAGGCATGGTGACGAATGCCGTTAAAGAGTTTTGCAGCTTTATATTCGAGAATTATGATATTATTAGAATTGACTCGGGCGCTTGTGCGGAAAATATCGGTTCGTGTAGAGTTCTTGAGAAGGCCGGCTTTAAGTTTGAAGGCCTACACGAGAAAAGCGTATATAAAAATGGACGCGTGCTGGATACGGTGACTTACGCGCTGCTTAAAAGTTAAATTCGGAGAGGGAGAATTATGAAATTCACGTTGAGAAAATTAACCTTAAACGATGCAGAAGATCTTGCAAAAGCCGCGAATAACCCAAATGTATCGAGATACTTGCGTAACGTTTTTCCATATCCTTACTCGCTGCAGGATGCGGTCGACTTTATTAACTTTGCAACAGATAATGAAGACGAACTGATTTACGGGATAATCGTTGGCGGGAAGGCCAGCGGTTGCGTCTGCGCTCGCATGAGAGGCGATGTGTATGCGAAGTCTTGTGAGTTGGGCTACTGGTTGAGCGAGCAGCTTTGGGGTAAAGGCCTCATGACGCTTGTTGTTAAGGAGTTTTGCTACTTTGTCTTCGAGAACTATGATATCCACAGGATTGATGCCGAAGTCTTTGCTGATAATGTCGCTTCAAGAAGAGTTTTGGAAAAAATCGGATTTGAGCTTGAGGGCGTTTGCCGGCAAAAAGTCTACAAGGATGGCCGTTTTATGGATGAGGCCGTTTATGCTATAATACGAGATGATTTGCAGCGCTAGCCTGGGACGCGGGCACCGCGGTCGGACTCTCTTCCTACATAAAAATTAAGGTTTGAGAGTCCGGCAAGCACGTCGATTTTCGACGTGCGGAGCGTTTTACGCTCCACGCGGTGCCCGCGCGCCAAAGCTTAGCGCAAGAAAGGAAACTCTCATGAAAATTTTGGCAATAGAGACCTCGTGTGACGAAACCGCAGCGGCAGTCGTAGAGGACGGGCGAAAGGTTTTGTCATCGGTTGTGGCGTCGCAAGTGAACGAACATAAAATATACGGCGGCGTGGTCCCGGAGATTGCATCGCGCCGGCACATCGAGGCAATTTCTTGGGTAACGAAAGAGGCCTTGAATGAGGCAAACATTGACTTGAAAAACATCGATGCAATTGCGGTGACACACGCGCCGGGACTGATAGGCTCATTGCTGGTGGGAGTAAATTTCGCAAAGGGGCTGGCGTTGTCGACGGGTCTGCCGCTCATCCCGGTGCACCACCTGCGGTCGCACATCGCGGCCAACTACATAACGCACCCCGAGCTAGAGCCGCCATTTTTGTGTCTTGTCGTGTCTGGCGGGCACACGCACATCATAGAGGTGCCGGACTACACCAGCTTCAATGTGCTTGGACAAACCAGGGATGATGCCGCCGGAGAGGCTTTTGATAAAGTCGCACGAACCCTCGGAATGCCATACCCTGGCGGCGTGCACCTTGATAAAACTGCCGCAGACGGTAGTGAAAATGCCTATAAATTGCCGCGACCAATTGTTCAAGGCAACGGATATGACTTTAGCTTTTCTGGCCTCAAAACAGCCGTGATAAACTTGGTGCACAACGCCGAGCAAAAAGGCGAAAAAATAAACAGAGCAGATATGTCGGCCTCCTTCAGAGCGACTGTTGTAGACTGTTTGATAAATAATTTTATAAAGGCTGCACAAGATTTCGGTTATGATAAGCTGGTTGTTGCGGGCGGCGTTTCGGCGAATCGATTGCTGCGAACTCAGCTAGAAAACGAATGTCTCAAACGAGGCTGGCACTTATACGCACCTGAGTTGGCCCTCTGCGGCGATAACGCTGCTATGGTTGGAGCGCAGGCATATTACGAGTATAAAAATAAAAACAGCGCGGCTATGGACTTGAATGCTGTTGCGACGCTAGAAATAGATAAAATAAAGGGACATACCTGCATTTGAAAGACTTTTCTATAAGTTTTTGTCAACTCAAAAGATCTATTGATCAAGTTATTTGATCAACACGCCCTCGGTTTGTGTCAATAGAATTAATTACGTTAGTTGCCCTCATTCGAATAGAATCTTTAATAAAAGCTAAAGTTTTGCTATAATTGAGGGTATATCTTTACATAGGAGTAGAGGGATGAACTTTTATGCGGCAAAATAAGGTTAGAACTCGGTTTGCGCCCAGCCCGACGGGATTTATGCATGTTGGAAATCTGCGCACGGCGCTGTATGAGTACTTAATTGCAAAATCGGCCGGTGGGGACTTTGTGCTGCGAATAGAGGACACTGATCGCGAGAGGCTTGTTTCTGGTGCGACAGATGTGATATTCGACACGTTGAAGCAAGTCGGTCTAAGGCACGATGAAGGGCCGGACATTGGTGGTGACTACGGGCCATATGTGCAGAGTAAACGAACAAACTTGTACAAAGAGATGGCAGAAAAACTCGTTGATGAGGGCAAGGCATACCGCTGCTTTTGCACGAAGGAGCGCCTCGACAGCCTGCACAACGACCAGAATAATAGTGGCGAATTTGCCGGCGGCTACGACAGGCACTGCCGCGACTTGCCTAAAGAGGAGATCGAAAGGCTTCTAGCTTTGGGTACGCCATACGTTATTCGGCAAAGGGTGCCGCTTGAGGGCTCAACGACCTTCGATGATGCGGTTTACGGCTCCATAACGGTGGAAAATAGCGAGATCGAGGACCAAATTCTGCTCAAGACCGACGGCTACCCGACTTACAATTTTGCAAACGTCGTCGATGACCACGCGATGCGGATTACTCACGTGGTGCGCGGCAGCGAGTACCTCTCGTCGACGCCGAAGTACAACCTTCTCTATGAGGCCTTCGGTTGGGAGAAGCCCACCTACGTGCATCTGCCGCTCATCAACGGGAAAAATCCGGACGGCACTGTCTCTAAGCTCTCGAAGCGGCACGGTGCTACCGGTTTTGAGGACCTTGTGCAGCAGGGTTACTTGCCGCAAGCCATTATCAATTACATCGCCCTCCTGGGCTGGTGCCCCAAGGATAATCGCGAAATCTTTACCCTCGAGGAGTTAGTCGAGGCTTTCTCGATTGATGGAATTTGCAAGTCGCCTGCGGTTTTCGACTACGATAAGCTCAACTGGTTCAACGCCGAGTACATCCGCGCTATGTCCCTTGAGGACTTTACAAAACTCGCGATGCCATACTTCAAGAAGGCAATAAACACTGAGCTGGATTGGAAAAAACTTGCGTCCATCCTTCAGCAACGAGTTGTAACTTTAACGCAAATTCCGGATATGATCAGCTTTTTCGCGCAACTCCCGGATTACGACAAGGCAATCTTCGTCAACAAAAAAAGCAAAACGACATTGGAGAACGCGCCTGAACTACTAAAAGCCGCAACCGAGGAGTTAGCTAATTTGGACGCATGGAATCATGACACAATTCATGCTTGCTTGGTGGCCTTGGCCGAGAAGCTTCAAGTCAAAAACGGTACCGTCATGTGGCCCGTTCGAATCGCGGCCTCCGGCATGGCTGTGACCCCTGGTGGTGCAATCGAAATTTTGGATATACTTGGTAAGGAGGAATCCTTACGGCGATTAAGGCTTGGACTTGAGAAGCTTGCGTAATTTAAACAGACTTGCTGGAGTGCCCGCCATTAAAATTTGAGGTGCCTTCAAACAATAGGGCGCCGCGAGGCGCCGAAGGCCCGCGGGGCCTTCGGCCAACCAAGAGCACAACTTCGTTGGGCTCTTGGTTACAACGAAAATAAAAATTTATTTTCGTTGGCCTCGCGGCCCGCGCTGAGCTAAGAAACCAGCATTAAAACCTCAAGCAGGGCACTCCAACTCTAAAAGGAAAAAAGGAGCACGAAAACTATGGCTGACGAAAAAATATTTACCTCGGAGGAGCAGACCGAGGAGAACAACAACTTTATAAAGGACATCGTCAAGGAGGACATCAAGCCGGGCGGACGTTGCTACGGCGAGAAAATTCACACAAGGTTCCCACCAGAGCCCAACGGCTACTTGCACATTGGGCACGCCAAGGCCATCTGCATCGACTTCGGCATGGCGGAGAAATTCGGTGGCATTTGCAACCTGCGCATGGACGACACCAATCCGACTAAGGAGGACGTGGAGTACGTCGACGCGATAAAGGAGGACATCAAGTGGCTGGGCTTCGATTGGGAGGACCGCTTCTACTTCGCCTCCGACTACTTCGAGGACATGTACAACTTTGCCTGCGAGCTCATCGAGAAGGGGCTTGCATACGTCTGTGAGATGACGCCGGAAGAGGTAAAGGCCAACCGTGGTGACTTGAAGAATCCGGCTGTGAGTTACTTTAGGGACAGGCCAATTGCGGAGAGTTTAGACTTGTTCAAGAGGATGCGCGCTGGCGAGTTCGAAGATGGCAAGATGACGCTTCGTGCGAAAATCGATCTGGCCTCGGGCAACTTCAACATGCGCGACCCCGTGCTGTACCGAATCAGCCATTCGCGCCACCACCGCACCGGCGACGCCTGGTGCATCTACCCGATGTACGACTACGCGCACCCCATCGAGGATGCGATGGAGTGCATCACCCACTCGCTCTGCTCGCTCGAGTTCGAGGACCATCGCCCGCTCTACGAGTGGGTCATCAACAACATAAGCGCCCCGTCGAAGCCGCGACAAATCGAGTTCGCGCGTCTAGGCATCAACCACACCATCATGAGCAAACGAAAGTTGCGCACCCTCGTCGAGAATGGCTTCGTTAGTGGCTGGGACGACCCTCGCATGCCAACCCTTTCTGGCCTTAGACGACGTGGTTACACTCCGGCCTCAATTCGAAATTTCTGCGAGCGAATCGGCGTCTCCAAGGTAAATAGCACTGTCGACTACGGCTTTTTGGAGCATTGCCTGCGCGAGGACCTGAATCAAAATGCGCAGCGAGTTATGGCTGTTTTGCGCCCGGTGAAGCTGATCATCACGAATTACCCTGAGGACAAAATCGAGACTTTTGAGGTCGAGAATAACCCGAATCGGCCGGAGGATGGCACCCGCGAGATTACCTTCTCAAGAGAGCTGTTCGTCGAGGCTGACGACTTTATGCAAGAGCCTACAAAGGGCTATTTTAGACTTTTCCCGGGCAATGAGGTCCGCCTAAAAAGTACGTACATTGTGCGCTGCACCGGCTGCAAGACCGACGAAAAGGGGAACGTCCTCGAAGTTTACGCTGAGTACGACCCGGCGACGCGCGGCGGCAACACGCCTGATGGCAGAAAAGTCAAGGGGACGATTCATTGGGTGGACGCGAAAACGGCTCTGGACGCGGAGGTTCGCCTGTATGACAACTTGTTCACGGTGGCCAACCCCGAGGGCGGCGACGGCGATTTTATCGATTATGTCAACCCGAATTCCTTAGAAATTTTAACGGGTTGCAAAGTCGAAAAAAGCCTTGCAAACGCGACTGCACCAGCCCATTTTCAATTCATGCGGCTTGGCTATTTCTGCGTGGATAATGTCGACAGCAAGCCCGGCAGTCTAGTTTTTAATAGGGCGGTTTCCTTGAAGGATGGCTTTAAGAAGGCGCAAAAATAGAATCGAAAATAAAAAAAGCTCTGTGCATTGATTGTTACAGAGCTTTTGGTGTGCTCTAGCGTAATCCAAAGCCAGATGTTTTTTAATTTACGTACAACTCATCGAACTCCAAAATCTCGGAGTATTCCTAAAATAGCCAAATGTAATATAATTGAAATAGAGCGACGGTAATAGCTATACACAAGTGTCAAAAGCGCAAATCAAATGAATACATAAAAGCAGGCTTTGTAAAGGGCAAACAGCGTTACAAAAGCAAAAAATGCGGATGCCAATTTATTACCACAAGGCATAAAGGCAGGAGCAAGCAAGAAAAACTCCTGGCTGTGTGGATGTACTCGCGCGCTTATTCATTTAGAACTATCGCCGAGTTTTTTTAGGTCAATGTTCATTTGGCGTTCGTTTGGATGAAAACATTCGCAAAAAATAACTATTCCAAACCGGTGCCAATTGACGATAGCGTCATAATTGAACTCGATGAAATGTGGCATTTTTTGCATTCAAAAAAAGACAAGTTTGGATTTGGAAAGCTTATTGCCGAACCACAGCACGAGATTCTGAAACGTTTAGAAAAATGTACGAGCGACTAAAAAAACGGAACGTCAAGATTTTTTAAGTGATAGATACAGTGTTTGTTGTGATTTTATACCATACAGATGTCTGATTTGAACAAAAAAACAGAAGCACATTTGATTGAAAGTAGCAACTTCCTCAATGGCGCTGGTTTGCAAGATTTAGACGAAAAACCTGCTGCGTTTCCCGATCAATCGAAATGATTGATTTAACAATGTTCCTTTACGCTGCCTTTCATGTCAATAAATCTATCGATATAGTTGTTTGGTCAACACGTCCTGCGGGCCGCGTGCGGCTAAGATAGAAGAAAGAACTT
>JAZQJR010000206.1:0-2017 GCA_045541715.1 Acutalibacteraceae bacterium | reverse complement strand
CATCTCGGACGCCGCCAAACAGGCAGCCAAGGCCACCGGTTTGAAGAAAAGCGACATATATAAAGGGCTCCTAAAAGGGTAAAAAAGCCCTTTATGCCGGGCCTTGCCGGCCTCATAATTATATATCGCACGCACTACTTTTGCAAGATAAAATTAGTGTTTTTGCCGCCAATATTTTCTTGTAAAATGGTTGCAGGAGGCGATATTTATGTTGACGATTGAAAAGGGCCACGATTCCATCACGAAAACGTTTCGGCTGCCAATCGAGCTAGTTGACGAGCTCGGCAAACTCGCGACGACAAACAAAATCTCGCTAAATCGCGCCGGCAATAAAAGATTATGAATTTCAACGGGGAGAAAATGAGTTTAAAGTACAGTGACACAATAGACCTCTTGCGAAAATAAACATACAACATAAAACATGAAAAAAGGTTGCACGCAAATTCCCTTTTGCTGAAAAAGTCTACCAAAAATCATCCTTTATCGACGCAAAACCGAAAACAGAACAGAAACATCTCAAGAAAGCGTAGCTCTGTTGATCCTGTGATCGCCTTCGGTAAGCGATTTTGCAACCGAAAAAACGCTTTTTTCTCCGTTTTTTCTTTGATCACTGCTATTTGGATTTTTGAACAATTCTCTTAATTTCGCAAGAGGTCTAATATAAACGATAAAGGCAGAAGGGAGATTAACCCATACACAATTGAAGAAAAAAGAGCTTGGAGAGGAAGTCGTATGTAGACACCGAAAAAAAAGGGAATGTTGATTAAATAAGCGAATGCAGTTACAGTAGACCTCTTGCGGAAATAAATATACAAAGTAAAATATGAGATATGAAATTGGAAAAAATAGCGAATTATTCAGGGCAAAATGAAGCTATTTCCTTTGGCGTTTGCAAAAGGAAAGTGCATGATTTCCAACTGTTTAAAAGTAGCAAAATCCACTTGAAACCAGGAGTACAATTAACGGCAAATAGCGGCTATCAAGGAATTGCAAAGTTGCACGCGAATTCCGTTTTGCCGAAAAAGTCTACCAAAAATCAGCCCTTATCGAAGCAAGACCAAAAACAAAACAGAAGTATCTCAAGAAAGCGTATTGCTGTTGAGCACGTGACCGCCTTGGTTAAGCGATTTCAGATTCTTTCAGAACGCTATCGCAACCTAAGGAAACGCCTTTCTCTACATTTTTCTTTGATCGCTGGTATTTGCAATTTTGAACAACTCTCTTAATTTCGCAAGAGGCCTAATAATTAAAAATCCCCCCAGCACACATCTGCATGCTGGGGGATCTGCTTTTATTTTTTGCTTGATTCTACAAGGTTCTGTGTTTTTTACGATAAAATCTTATTCTTCCGTCATACACTCTTTATCAAAAACTTTAAATTTATTGAAAATTTCTTTTTGTAGACTTTCGGTCGTGTTTTTGTATTTTTCAGGTGTCCAGTATTCAAAAACATCACGCTTTAAATTTTCCCATTTATGCAAGCAATTTTCATAATCCGCATTATCTTGTTTATACTCGCCTAGCCCAGCGCTATATCCAATTGTACCCGCTATAGCCGCGAGCAAAATACCTCCGAAGAGAGCCAGTGTACCCCATAGAACGCCATCGTTATTTGTTTCTTTCTGCTCTTTAATTACCACAGCTTTTGTAGAATTATCTTTGCCATCCTCAATAACGATAACTTCTTTCTCTTTGTCTGCGCTTTTGTTTTGCGCCACGTTGTTATTATTGTTGTTCACTACAATAACATCCGATTTGCTTGACGCACAGCTACCGCAGCTTGAACCGGAAGAACTACTTGAGCTCCATATTGATCTCTTGCGCGGACCGAACCAAGAGCTGCCACGCGATCTACTACTAGACCCACGCGAAGAACTACTATGCGTCCGCCTAGAGAACGCTTTAGCTCTTGCCGCGCTACAGTCTATTCCTCCACAAGTAACACACATTACTGTGGCTAACAAAATTGACATTAACTTTTTCATAAAAACATTCCTTTTAATTTAGTGATTACATT
>JAZQJR010000205.1:0-7519 GCA_045541715.1 Acutalibacteraceae bacterium | reverse complement strand
TGCCTTCAACGACTTTTCAATCATATCCTCTTTGCTACTAAATTTTTCTTTTATAAAATCCCAAAACTTAGCATCCGTGACGGTTTCAATACTTTCTCTAAAGGCGGTTTCGATCGATTTCATTTCGAATTCTGTGAAGCTCATATAGTGCTCTCCCTTTAAGTTTTTCTCAATCAACGCCAAAATGTTATTCAGCCGGTCGCGCTTGAGCGCTATCAGCTTTTTATGTTTCTTCAGCATCGAGAGTCTATCAAAATTCGGGATTTCCAAGATGGCCTTGATTTGCTTTAGTGGCACATCAAGTTCTCGAAAGAATAAAATTTGCTGCAAAGTTTCCAAGGCTTTATCGTCATAGAGCCTGTACCCCGACTCGGAAATTTCCGCTGGCTTCAATAGGCCAATTTGGTCGTAGTAGCGCAGCGCACGCGTGGTCATACCGGTCAAACTCGCAAGTTCATTTATCTTTCTCATGAGTGGCCCCTCCTTTTGATATTTTCATTCTACAAGTTGACGTAACGTCAAAGTCAATACTAATTTTCAACTTTTTTGATTTATAGGAGTACCCTGGGGGAGCATCCGGGATGCTGATCAAATAACCATATCGATAGATTTGTTGACATGAAAGGCTGCATAAAGGAACATCATCAAATCAATCATTTCGAGGGAGCGGGAAACACAGCATGTTTTACGTCTAAATCTTGCAAACCAGTGTCGTTGCTGGAAATCGTCACTTTCAATTAAATGTGTTTCTGTTTTTGTTTGAATCATATTTTTACGTGGTATAAAATCACGATAAACACTGTATCTATCACTAAAAAAGATCTTGACGTTCCATTTTTTCAATCGCTCATACATTTTTCTAAATGTTTCAGTATCTCGTGCGCCGCACTCCCAATCGATGAGCTGTTTTGTGGTTCGGCAATAGGCTTTCCAGATCCAAACTCGTCTTTTTTTGAGCGTAAAAAATGCCACATTTCACCGAGTTCAATCACTACGCTATCGTCAATTGGAGCCGGTTTGGAATAGTTTTTTTCCGCAAAACTCTTCACCCAAACGAACGCCGAATGAACGTTGACTTTAAAAAACTTGGCGATGGTTCGGAACGAATATCCATGTGCGTACATCCAGACCGCCAGGAGTTTTTCTTGCTCCGTCCTTTTTGCCTTGTAGGAACAAATTGGCAACCGCATTTTTTACATTTGTAGCGCTGTTCTCCCTTTACAAAGCCAGCTTTTACGTATTCATTTAATTCACACTTTTTTAAACTGTACATATCTGTACCGTCCTTTTCTTTCTATTGTATCACGTTTTATTATTTAATAAACGACTCCAAATTCTCAGGAGTGCCCTAAATGTGCATTTTCCATTGACTTGCTGCCACTGCCATTCTCTTTTGCTGTTTATTTATAGGAAGTTTATTGCGCATATGAAAATTTAGCAATGTCCGCAGTAGGTATACTATTTTCTTTGGCTTCGCGGCCCAGCCTGAGCGCTAAACAAAAACAAGGTTCTCTACCAAGGCACCCCCAAGCTGATTTCCCTTTAAAAGACCTAACTCTCTGGCTTAAAGTAGGAGCGATTCTCCTTGGAAACCTCGGATAGATCAAGGGTTCCCGCCTCTTTCGCGCCGAGCTTATTATTTATAATTTCCGCTGCCGTTCGAATCTTATAGTCCATGTTCTCGTAGAAGCCAAAATGGATCTTCACCCTATGGTCATAATCCACAACGAGATCGGAACTAGTGCTGAAATTTATGCCGCTCACCTTGGACAGGTTGTGCTCGCTCATTTGCCCAAGGACTTCTGCAATTCTCGACTCGATGAGCTTGTCCGCGAAAAAGACTTTGCTGCCAACTTCAAAAGACGTTAACTCCACGCCCTGCAACAAAATTAACTCCTCATCGTGCTCCTCTGCAACCTCTAGTACCTTCCCTTTTCCGCTAATCGAAACAAAGGTTCCATCAGGGAGCTCCACGTCAAAGGCCTTTTCCGCGCGCTTAACGTCAATTATGAGCCTAGCGGGAAACTTTTTCGTCACCACGACTTCATCAACCTCTGGCAATGCACCCTCCAGACGTTGGCTAACTTGAGATGCGTTTAGGAAAAGTAAATTATCCCCGACTTTGGCACCGCTTTGCTCCAGCACAACTTGCGGCTCGTAGATTTCGTCGCCCTGCACAGCGATATTCTTTATACTGAAAAGCACCGTCGACGAGAGAAACAGGCACAGCGCCGACAGCCCGCAGAAGGCCGCCCCGTACACCAAGACGCGCCCGATGCGATAGTCCGTCAGCGAGAATCGCCTGCGGCGCACTGGCCGCCCCCTCGTCGTGCTTGTAGATTTCTTCGCAACTCGCTTTTTTTGCTCCACTTTTTTTCCCATAGCATTAAATCCTTCTTATATTCGCTCCCAAATCTCTCAACTTCCGCTCAAAATTTTCATATCCGCGATCGAGATGCTCAAGGCCACTAACTACGGTTTGCCCATTCGCCACCAAGCCCGCAATTGTCAAGGCAGCCGCGCCCCTCAGGTCTTTCGCTAGCACCTCTCCACCTTGCAAAACTCTCACGCCGCGCACAATCGCTGTTTTGTCTGAGATTTCTATGTCAGCTCCCATTTTCATGAGCTCCTCAGCGTGCTTATAGCGGTTCTCGAAAATGTTCTCCACAAAGGTCGTTTCTCCTTGCGAAAGCGCTGCCAAAACCATAAACAGTGCCTGCGCGTCCGTCGGAAAGCCCGGGTATGGTTCAGTTACAATTCGTCCCAACGCTTGAGTCAGCCCCTCGGAAACGATCCGCACGGAATTTTCATTCACATTAACCGCACATCCGCTCCTTCGCAAGACCTCAACCATGCTGCGCAGGTGCGCCGGCGCAACTTTCTCAACGAGCACCTCGCCGCCTACCGCGGCCACCGCAACCATAAACGTCGCTGCCACAATTCGGTCGGGCATCACGTCGTGCCGCGTGCCGCGCAAGCTGTCCACGCCGATTATTTCAATTTGAGACTGCCCCGCTCCGTTAATTTGCGCGCCACACTTCGTCAAGAACTCGCATAAGTCGCAAATTTCAGGCTCTCTGGCTGCGTTGTTGAGGACCGTCGTGCCCCTTGCCATGGTCGCCGCCAAGATTACATTCTCGGTCGCGCCAACGCTCGGCAAAGGCAAATCTATCCTCGCGCCGCGAAGTCGTCCAGCCTCAGCTTTGCAAGTTAAAACTCCGTCGACGCAATCAACTTGAAGGCCCATCTTAGAAAGTGCCTCTAGATGCCAATTTATCGGGCGAGGCCCCAATTCGCAGCCGCCCGGAAAACACAACTCGGCCCGACCAAAGCGCGCAGCAATTGCACCCAGAAAAAGTATGGACGAGCGCATTTTCGACATCATAGCCTTGGAGATTTTGTACCCCGTCGCGCCCGACGCATCTATCGTCGCGGTGTTTTTCCCTCTCGAGACCGTTGCGCCCAGGCTACCCTCCAAAATGTCAAGCGTCGCGCTCACGTCGGACAGCTCCGGGCAATTGTTTATCGCGCAAGCTCCGTCGCATAAAAGCGTCGCTGTGAGTATCGGCAATGCGCTGTTTTTCGCGCCCTGAGTCGTCACCTTGCCGGCCAATTTTTCGGTGTGATCTATCAAGAATTTCGCCACCACGCCACCCCTTTCGGCACGTATTTCATCAGCTTTTCACCGATGTCATACTATGCGCACAGGGGCTCTCGCGTGAGCCGCAATCGCGCGTCGACTGACGACTTTCTTGAGAGTGCCCTAACGAGAAGTTTCTCTCCGACTAGCCGCTGCGGCCGCGAGGCCAAAGAAAATAATTTATTTTCTTTGCATACAAGGGCCCAACTCCGTTGCGCTCTTGTATGGCTGAAGGCCATACGGGCCTTCAGCACCTCGCGGCGCTCAGATGTTTGCTGAGGGCACTCCCACTTTTTCAATTATAGCATAAATTCTCTCATTAGCGTCGCAAATGGCCATTTTTCGCGCATTTTGCTGATATTCTCGCAACAAATCCGGCTGCGAAAGGAGCTCTTTAACCTTTCGCACGAGGCCCTCGCCGGTGAGGTCCTTCTCCTCGATGATGCTGGCCGCCCGGTTGCTCACGAGGGCCATGGCGTTGTGATACTGATGGTTCTCGGCCACATTCGGCGAGGGGATCAAAATCGAGGCCTTACCTTGCGCCTGCAGCTCGCTCAATGTTATCGCGCCAGCCCGGCAAATGACCAAATCGGCGGCCGCGAGGCAAGTCTGCATGTCATTTATGTACTCGCGAATGTCCAAGTTCGGGTGCTCCGCAGGGCGTACACCTTTGTCCTCGAGCGATGGCAAAAACCACTGCCCAAACTGGCCGTAGGCGTGAATATGCTGAAACGCATCGGTCTTAGCCGTATCCGCAATTAACTCGATGACCGCTTCGTTAATTTTTCTCGCACCTAGGCTCCCTCCAAAGGACAAAATCACCGGGCGATCGTCGAGCTTCAACTTGGCTTTGGCCTCTTTCTGAGTGGCTGAGATAACCTCCTTGCGAACCGGGTTACCCGTGATGACCACCTTGCACTTGTCGTCGAAAAATTTCTTAGCCTGCTCCACCGCGAGCATCACATATTCGGCCTTGTGAGCAAGCATTTTCGTCGTGATTCCCGGGAAGGCATTTTGCTCGTGGATGATGACCGGGATACCCATTTGTGCGGCCTTTCGCAAGACCGGCCCGCTAACGTAACCGCCCGTACCGACGCAAATATCCGGCTTAAACTCCTCGATGATTTTTCGCGACTCAATACTCGCAGTTATAATGCGCTTCAGCGTCGTGACGTTTTTCTTAAGGCCCAGCAAGGTCAGCTTTCGGCTAAAGCCCGAGATTTTTATCCCGCGAAACGCCAGTCCTGCCTGCTTTACGAGGCGCTCTTCCATTCCTCCGACGGCCCCAACGTACAAGATTTGCGCGTCAGGTTGCTGCTCTCGCACGTAGCCCGCTACCGCCAGCGCCGGATTTATATGTCCCGCGGTGCCGCCGCCCGCAAAAATAATCCTCATAAGTCATCTTCCTTCTTAAGTTCTCAAGTTTTCTCCAGCCGCGAGGTCCGCGAAATCGACAACACTATGCCCATTTGCGCCAGCAACATAACTAGTGAGGTGCCGCCGTAGCTGAAAAACGGCAGGCTGATGCCCGTATTCGGAATCGTGTTCGTCACGACGAAGATGTTCAAAATCACTTGCAGGCCCACTTGCGCCGTAAGACCTATGCCGAGCAGCGTGCCGAATTTATCCTTGGCGCGCATCGAGATGATGATTCCTCGCCAAATGAGCATCGCGAACAAAAGTAAAATCACGAGCGCCCCGATGAAGCCTAACTCCTCGCACACTATCGAAAAAATGAAGTCATTTTGCGGCTCCGGCACATAGAGATACTTTTGCCGCGACTGCCCTAAACCTAGCCCCATCAGCCCGCCCGAGCCTATCGCGTAGAGGCCCTGCTTGGTCTGCCACGTGTCCACATCCGGATTGCTCGTGAACGGGTCGAGCCAGCCCTGCACGCGTCCGTTGGCGTAACTTAGCTTGTCGGTGAACAAAACCACATACCCCACCGCAAGTAACGCAATCGCGAGCACCAGCCCGAACCATCGCAACTTTATGCCGCCGATGTACAACATGCCTCCCGCGAGCAACACCACGATGATTAGGCACGAAATGTGCGGCTCGAGATAGAGCAAAAACGCCGTCACCGCGAGAATGAGACCATACGGCAGGACTCCGTACTTGAAGGTGTGCATTCGCTTGAGGTTGAGTGAGATGAAGTGTGCAAACGATAAAACTATCGCGAATTTGGTTATCTCCGAGGCTTGAAAGCCGATGGGCCCTAGGGGTATCCAGCGATGCACGCCGTTGACGACAGGCATGAATAATACTACGACCAACAGCACAAACGACAATCCTAGCACCGGCACGGCCAACTTGTGCAGGTGATGATAGTCAAAATACGAGATGGAAATCATTGCGACGACGCCGACAATCGCCCAAATCAGCTGGCTGCGAATGAAATAATAGCTGTCGCCATGCTTATAGTAGTAGGCGTTCGGGTAGGAGGCCGAAAACAGCATAATCAAGCCGATCACGAGGATGGCCAAGTTGATAAATAAAAACGGCATATCGAGGCCCGAACGCATCGAGAAAACCTTAAGCTTTCTCCTTATCGGGCTCAGCCCCCTCGCCGCCGAGCCTCGCCTTGGACCCCTCGCGCGCGCCGCCACGCCTCTGCTACTGCTGCTCATCTTGCCCCTCCCTAATAAAATACCTTAAAATACCTTGACTCCTTAAATCCACTTAACTCAGAGCCCGAAAACTACCAACATCGCCGCCAATAGGCCAAAAAGAATCGTCACGGCGTTGAAGACCACGCAAAGTTTATTCTCACTCCAGCCGCACATCTCAAAATGATGGTGCAGCGGACTCATCTTGAAGATGCGCTTGCCGCCCGTCGCCTTGAAGTACGCCACTTGCAGCATGACCGAGAACATCTCCGCCACGTACATGACGCCCAGAATCGGCAGCAAAATCGGCAAATCCATCGTAAATGCGATCGAGCAAATCAGCCCTCCGAGGAATAACGAGCCTGTGTCACCCATGAAAACCTTCGCCGGATGCATATTGAAAATTAAAAAGCCAAAACAACCGCCAATCAGCGCGCCCGTCACGATGCTCAAGTTCATCATGCTGAAAAGGCCCGCCAGAAGCATGAAAAAGATCGCGACAAAAAATGTTATCGAGGTGCACAGGCCGTCAATTCCATCCGTCAAGTTGACCGCGTTGACCATCCCGACAATCAAAACTGCCGCAATCGGCCAATAGAACATACCTAAGTCGACTCTGCCAAAAAATGGAATCAGCGTCGAGGTGGCATTAGTTCCGCCAAGTGTCGTCTCAGCATAGTACAGCGAGGACAGGTACGATCCGACAATGATGAATTGCATCACAAGCTTTTGCAGCGCCGTCAATCCCAAATTTCGCTTCTTGACAACCTTGATGTAGTCGTCCAAGAAGCCAACCGCTCCATACCCCGCGGCCATCAAGACTCCTGCGATAATTTTCAGCGTCGTAAGTGGTGGCTCCTGCAGGCGCATGTTGTCGCGGGCCATCGAGAAATAGTACATCGGCAGCGCGATGATGAGTGCTGTGCATATCCCGACAATGAAAATTAGCCCGCCCATCGTCGGCGTTCCTTGCTTGTTCTTGTGCCACGACGGGCCTATCTCGAGGATTGTTTGCCCATATTTGAGCCGGTGCAGGTACGGAATGAAGAATTTTCCTGCGAAATATGTGACTAAAAATGCGATCATTGCTGAGACCAAAATCCAAACGCTTGTCATGATTCTTTCCACCTCTTTTAGTTCTACGGTGTGCCTCGTTTGAGATCTTGCTTTGGGTTTAGCCGTGCCGGCCGCGAGGCCAAAGAAAATAAATGTTTATTTATTTTCTTTGTGGCCCAGAAAGTCGGATCGTAGCCATGTCGTTCTGTGGGCC
>JAZQJR010000204.1:0-21277 GCA_045541715.1 Acutalibacteraceae bacterium | reverse complement strand
GACATGGCTACGATCCGACTTAATTGAAAAATCGCTATGTACATGAAAATCAGCTTTTATCATTAACTGAATTCTCCTTTGTTGGCGTAAAGTTAAAGCTACAAACAAGTTGAAGTAATATTTAGAAACTTTATTTTCCAAAACTATACCAATACTTCTCAAGTCGTTCCAACCCCACACACTTAGTAAGGATTTATCGTTGAGGTCCACGTTTTGTCTTTTCTGCTTTGTTTGAATACTCAGTTAGGAAACAAAAAACAGCATTGACAACTGCCCCGCCAATATAGTAAAATAATACACTGCGTTTGTGGAGGGCGAAGATAGTTTAAATAAAATCATTATAACAGCGTTTCGACAAAAAATCAACACTTCCTCAAACTTTTTTGTGTTTATTATAGTTGCGGCTCCTCGGCCGGCTTAACTTAATATATCGACAACTATGAATTGGAGTGGGTAAACCGATGCTTAATGTGAAACCAGTGCATATGGGCAAAAATGTCAGGATGAGTTTTTCGCGCATTGATGAAGTCCTCGATATGCCAAACCTCATTGAGGTGCAGAAAAATTCTTATCAATGGTTTCTCGATGAAGGTCTTAAGGAGGTTTTTAAGGACGTCTCTGGCATCACCGACTACACCGGTAACTTGGTGCTCGATTTCGTCGACTATTATATTGACCTCGATAAGCCAAATTATAGCATTGCAGAGTGCAAAGAACGTGATGTGACTTACTCGGCGGCTCTTAGGGTTAAGGCGCGTTTGCTTAACAAAGAAAGCGGCGAAATTAAAGAGTCGGAAGTCTTTATGGGCGATTTCCCGCTCATGACCGACAGCGGTACTTTTGTCATCAATGGTGCCGAGCGCGTTATTGTCTCGCAGCTGGTTAGGTCCCCTGGCGTTTACTTCAAGATGGAACACGATAAGACCGGTAAGGAACTCTTTAGTTCGACGGTTATCCCGAATCGCGGTGCATGGCTCGAGTACGAGAATGACGTCAATGATGTCTTTTATGTGCGCATCGATAAGAATAGAAAAATCCCGATTACGGTGCTCATTCGCGCGCTCGGACTTGGGACAACCGATGAAATCGTGGAATATTTCGGCCGCGATGAACGCATCTTGGCAACCCTTGAGAAAGACCCTTGCAACAACACCGAGGAAGCCCTTCTTGAACTATATAGAAAACTTCGTCCGAGTGAGCCCCCGACTCTTGATAGCGCTAAGGCTCATGTCGATGCGTTGTTCTTCGACGAGCGTCGCTATGATATGTCGAGGGTTGGTCGCTATAAGTATAATAAGAAACTTGGCATCTCCAACCGTTTGATCGGCAACACACTTGCGCAACCCATCATTAACCCGACAACCGGCGAAATCATGGCTGAGGCTGGCGAAGTTCTCGCCTACGACAAAGCTATGGAGATTGAGAATGCCGGCGTTACGGTTGCCTATGTGAAGGTCGAGGACAAGGAAATTAAAATCATATCTAACGGCATGGTCGATATCAGCGGCTATGTCAGCTTCGATGCGCGCAAGGAGTGCGGCGTTCGCGAGAAGGTTAGATTCAATGTTCTATCGGAGATCCTGGAGAGCTGCAAGAATGACGACGAGCTTAAAGAAATGATTTCAGCGCGCCTTGGAGACCTTGTGCCGAATTTCATTACAGTCGACGATATTTTTGCCTCCATCAACTACATGAATTGCCTTGCATGCGGCATCGGCGTGACAGACGACATCGACCACCTCGGCAATAGAAGAATTCGTTCGGTCGGCGAGCTCCTGCAAAATCAGTTTAGAATAGGTTTTACCAGACTTGAGCGCGTTATTCGCGAGAGAATGACCTTGCAAGCTCAAGACTTGGAGTTGCTTACCCCGCAATCTTTGATAAATATCCGTCCGGTCGTGGCCGCCATTAGAGAATTCTTTGGCTCCTCGCCGCTGTCTCAATTCATGGATCAGACCAACCCTCTCGCTGAGCTTACTCATAAGAGACGTCTTTCGGCGTTGGGCCCTGGCGGTCTTACTCGAGATAGGGCCGGCTTCGAGGTGCGTGACGTTCACTATAGCCACTACGGCCGCATGTGTCCGATCGAGACGCCTGAAGGCCCGAACATCGGCTTGATTTCGTACCTTGCGACTTTCGCGAGAATTAACGAATATGGATTCATCGAGGCGCCGTTTAGAAAAGTCGATAAGGAAAATGGCATCGTTACCTCGGAGGTTGTCTATATGACTCCGGACGTCGAGGATGAATTCATTGTTGCGCAGGCAAATGAGCCCCTCGACGAGGAAGGACATTTCATCAACGCGAAGGTTAATGGTCGTTTCCGCGATAACTTCGTCGAGGTGGAAAGCAATCGCGCAGACTTTATGGATATTTGCCCGCGCATGGTAGTTTCCGTCGCGACGGCAATGATTCCGTTCCTAGAGAACGACGACGCTAACCGTGCCTTGATGGGCGCGAACATGCAACGTCAAGCTGTGCCGCTCCTGCGGACGGAGGCGCCTATTGTTGGTACCGGCATGGAGTATAAGGCCGGCGTCGACTCGGGTGTGTGCATCCTCTCTAATGACGATGGCGTCGTGAAGAGTGTTTCTGCGGACGAAATTAAAGTTAAATATGACTCCGGTAAGAGCGAGACCTTCAAGGTTACGAAGTTTATGCGCTCGAACCAGGGCACTTGCATCAATCAGGTGCCGGTAGTTAGCGAAGGTCAACGCGTCGAGAAGGGTGAGGTCTTAGCTGACGGCCCTGCGACGAGCAATGGTGAAATCAGCCTAGGTAAGAACGCTCTCATCGGCTTCATGACCTGGGAGGGCTACAACTACGAAGACGCGGTTCTCATCAGCGAGAAAATTGTGCGCGACGACGTCTACACTTCGATTCACATCGAGGAGTATCAGATGGAGGCTCGTGATACGAAGCTGGGACCGGAGGAAATTACAAGAGATATTCCAAACGTCAGCGAGGATGTGCTAAAGGATCTCGACGAGACCGGTATTATTCGCGTTGGTACTGAGGTTCAAGCGGGCGATATCTTGGTTGGCAAGGTTACGCCGAAGGGCGAGACTGAATTGACCGCTGAGGAGCGTTTGCTTCGTGCCATCTTTGGTGAGAAGGCCCGCGAGGTTAGGGATACTTCCTTGCGCGTGCCTCACGGCGAGTACGGTATCGTCGTGGATGTGAAGGTCTTTACGCGCGACAATTGCGATGAGTTGCAACCGGGCGTAAATAAGGTCGTTCGCTGCTACATTGCGCAAAAACGTAAGATTTCTGTCGGCGATAAAATGGCTGGTCGACATGGCAATAAGGGCGTTGTCTCGAGGATTTTGCCGGTTGAGGATATGCCTTTCTTGCCGGATGGTACGCCGCTTGATATCGTGCTCAATCCGCTTGGCGTTCCGTCTCGTATGAACATCGGTCAAGTGCTGGAGGTTCATCTCGGCTACGCCGCTAAGGCCCTTGGCTGGAAAATTATGACCCCTGTTTTCGACGGCGCTCGCGAGGAGGATATTTTCGAGTGCTTCAAGATGGCTGGCTACAGCGAGGACGGCAAAACTTGGCTTAAGGACGGCCGCACCGGCGAGTATTTCGACAACCCGGTCACCGTGGGCTATATGTATTACTTGAAGCTGCATCACCTGGTCGATGACAAGATTCACGCGCGTTCGACTGGACCATACTCTCTCGTTACGCAGCAACCGTTGGGCGGTAAGGCTCAATTCGGCGGCCAGCGCTTCGGAGAAATGGAAGTTTGGGCCCTCGAGGCTTATGGTGCTGCCTACACGCTGCAGGAGATTTTGACGGTTAAATCCGACGACGTTGTCGGCCGTGTTAAGACCTATGAGTCTATCGTCAAGGGGCAAAACGTCCCGAGACCGGGCATTCCGGAGTCATTTAAGGTTCTCATCAAGGAGCTTCAATCGCTTGGCCTTGACATGAAGGTCCTCAACAAGAACGACGAGGAGATCGAGCTCAAGGAGGAAGAGGACGATAACTTGGGATTGCCGCCGGTTAAGAATGCCTTCCGCGAGGAGGAAGTCGTAACGTCGCTCGATGGCTTTACGCTCGAGGACGACCCGGATGACGAAAACATGTTCGATGAGTCGAGTGTCGTTGAGGACAGCGATGACGATGAGGGCTTCGAGGATGAACTCAACAACGTCTTTGACGATGCCGACATTCCAGCTGCGGATCAGGATTTTTAGGGGGTTGAAATATGGAATTTAATGTATTTGAATCGATTAAGATTGGACTTGCATCTCCCGACCAAATTAGGCAGTGGTCTCGCGGAGAGGTCAAAAAGCCGGAGACTATCAACTATAGAACACTGAAACCTGAGCGAGATGGCCTCTTTTGCGAACGCATCTTTGGCCCGCAGAAGGACTGGGAATGCCATTGCGGCAAGTATAAGAGAATCCGCTACAAGGGCAAGATTTGCGACCGTTGTGGCGTTGAGGTGACTAAGTCTAAGGTTCGCCGCGAACGTATGGGCCACATCGAGTTGGCCGCGCCGGTCTCGCACATTTGGTACTTCAAGGGCATCCCGTCGCGTATGGGGCTTATCCTGGACATCTCCCCGCGTATGCTCGAGAAAGTATTGTATTTTGCGACATACATCGTGACTGACCCAGGTAGTGCTCGCGAGTTGGTTAAGTATCAGTTCCTCAGCGAGCGTGAGTATCGCGACTTGCAGGAGAAGTACGAGGATGACTTCGAAGCAATGATGGGCGCTGAGGCTATCAAGAAGTTGCTGGCTGAGGTCGACCTCGATGCACTTTCTAAAGAGCTTAAAGAGGAGCTTGAATTGGCGGTTGGCCAAAAGAGAGTCCGAATCCTTAAGCGCCTCGAGGTAGTTGAGTCATTCCGTCAGTCTGGCAACCGACCAGAATGGATGATTATGGATGTACTTCCGGTCATTCCGCCGGATCTTCGACCGATGGTTCAGCTCGACGGTGGCCGCTTTGCGACGTCCGACCTCAATGACCTTTATCGTCGCGTAATTAACAGAAATAACCGCCTTAAGAGGCTGCTGGAGCTGGGCGCACCGGATATCATCATCCGCAACGAGAAGCGTATGTTGCAGGAGGCCGTCGATGCGTTGATTGACAATGGTCGCCGTGGCCGCCCAGTTACAGGGCCGAATAACAGGCCGCTTAAGTCGTTGTCGGATATGCTCAAGGGTAAGCAGGGCCGCTTCAGACAGAACCTCCTCGGTAAGCGTGTTGACTATTCTGGCCGTTCGGTTATCGTTGTTGGGCCGGAGCTGAAGATGTATCAATGCGGCCTGCCAAAGGAAATGGCCCTTGAATTATTTAAGCCGTTCGTAATGAAGCGTCTTGTTGAGACGGGCGCCTCGAACAACATCAAATCGGCGAGAAAGGCCGTTGATAGAGCACGTCCTGAGGTTTGGGACGCACTCGAGATAGTCATTAAGGGGCATCCAGTGCTGCTCAACCGTGCGCCGACGCTTCACCGCTTGGGAATTCAAGCCTTTGAGCCGGTGCTGGTCGAGGGTCGAGCACTTAAGTTGCATCCACTGGTTTGCGCGGCCTATAATGCTGACTTCGACGGCGACCAAATGGCTGTGCACGTGCCACTCTCCGCGGAGGCGCAAGCTGAGGCAAGATTCTTGATGTTGGCAGCGGGCAACCTCTTAAAACCATCTGATGGACGTCCGGTTGCGGTCCCGACGCAGGATATGGTCTTGGGATCGTACTATTTGACCCTCGACAAGCCGGGGGAGAAGGGCGAAGGCAAGGTCTTTAGGAACTTCGAGGAGGCTTTGATGGCCTACGACGCGAAGGATGTTTCCTTGCACGCGAACATCAAGGTTAGAAGGACGATGGACCTTGATGGCCTAACGGTTTCTGGTATCATCGAGACGACCGTTGGAAAGATTATTTTCAATCAGCAAATTCCACAGGATTTGGGCTTTGTCGAGAGAAAAACGCCTGAGGATCACCTTGAGCTGGAAATTAATTTCCTTGTTGGCAAAAAGCAAATTCAAAAGATTATCGACAAATGCATCAAGGTTCACGGCACGCAGGTCACGGCCGAGGTGCTCGATAGCATCAAGTCGCTGGGCTTTAAGTACTCGACGAAGGGCGCCATTACGGTGGCCGTTGGAGATGCAGTCATTCCGCCGGCGAAGAAAGAAATCATCGCCGATGCAGAGAGTCAAATCGAGAAAATCTCGCAACAATTTAAGCGTGGCTTGATGTCCGATGAGGAGCGCGAGACGCATGTGCTCAAAATTTGGGATAAGGCTACGAACGACGTAACAAAGGCACTTCAAGAGAACCTTGACCGCTATAATCCAATCTTCATGATGGCCGATTCGGGTGCTCGTGGCTCGATGAGTCAGATTCGTCAGCTGGCCGGCATGCGCGGACTCATCGCGAACACCTCCGGTAAGACGATTGAGGTTCCGATTCGTGCGAACTATCGTGAGGGCCTCAACATTCTCGAATACTTTATTTCCTCGCGTGGTGCGAGAAAGGGTCTCGCGGATACGGCGCTTCGTACGGCCGACTCTGGTTATCTGACCCGACGCTTGGTTGACGTTTCGCAAGATGTTATCATTCGCGAGGACGACTGCGGAACTACTGAGGGCTTGACTGTCTTTGAGATTAAGGACGGCAAAGAGTCGATTGAGACCTTGCACGAGCGTTTAATTGGTCGATACCTGTGCAATGACTTTATCGACGAGAAAACTGGCGAGGTGCTGATCTCGAAGGACAAGATGATGACCGACCAAGATGCGGATATTATCATTGGCGCCGGAGTCGAGAAGATTGACATTCGCTCGATCCTCAGCTGTAAGGCTAAGCACGGCATCTGCAAGAAGTGCTATGGTGCGAACTTGGCCAACGGTATGCCTGTCTCGGTTGGCGAGGCTGTCGGAATTATCGCGGCACAGTCCATCGGCGAGCCGGGCACACAGCTCACGATGAGAACCTTCCATACGGGCGGTGTCGCGAGTGCCGAGGATATTACTCAAGGTTTGCCGCGTGTCGAGGAGCTCTTTGAGAGCCGCAAACCGAAGCACGTTGCGCTCATTAGTGAGATTTCTGGCGAAGTTAAATTCGAGGAGATTAAGAATAATCGTCACATTGTCATCTACAACAAGGAGACCGGCGACCAGGTTTCGTACTTGATTCCGTTTGGCTCTAGGGTGCGCGTGAATGAAGGCGATGAGATTGAGGCCGGCGAGCGTTTGACAGAAGGTTCGGTTAACCCGCATGATGTCCTTGCGATTAGCGGAGCGGAGGCCGTGCAGAACTATCTGATTCAAGAGGTTCAGCGTGTCTACCGCATGCAGGGCGTTGACATCAACGACAAGCACATCGAAGTTATCGTACGTCAGATGATGAAGAAAGTTCGCGTCAAAGACCAAGGCGATACAAGCTTGTTGGCCGGCGCGATGGTTGACAAGGCTGAGCTCATTGCGGCGAACGATGAGGTTAAACAACGCATCGCGAACGGCGAAAAGGACCTCATGGAAGCCACAAGTACACCGACACTTTTGGGTATCACGAAGGCTTCCTTGGCAACCGAGTCGTTCTTGTCGGCGGCGTCCTTCCAGGAGACAACTCGTGTCTTGACCGACGCTGCGATTAAAGGTAAAATCGATCCGTTGATTGGCCTCAAGGAGAATGTCATCATCGGAAAGCTGGTTCCGGCCGGCACCGGTATGCATCGCTACAGCGACGTGGTCATCAAGAGGACTGCCGAAGCTGACGACGAGCCTAAAATTAAAGCTAAAGCTACGGTAGAGCCTGTAGACGAAGATCTGGACGAGGCAAACTAGTTGAGCAAAATCACATATAAAAGGAGCCCATTCCATAGCGATGGGCTCTTTCTTCAAAAGAAAAAATGATGAGTGCTATAGGTAAGCTGCTGAGCGCGCCGCGGCGGCTAATTAAGAAGATTTACCTTATCACTATGCAGACAATAGCCCGAGGAGTATCCTCGGGCTGTTCCGTTACTTAACGTATGTTAAGTAACGGTTGCAAGTGCAGTTTTGTTGAAATCAAATTGTTTACGCTCGGCATCGTAGAGGCATTCAACTTTCTCGCCAGGCTTGACGTCACCCTTGAGCATTTCCTCGGACAATTTATCCTCAATTTTGGACTGAATCGCGCGACGTAGTGGCCGGGCACCATAGACCGGATCGAAGCCCTCATCGGAGATTGCAGCAATGGCGTCCTCTGAGAAGACAACCTCTATGTCTAGGGCCTGAGCGCGAGCCTTTACGTTTTCGAGCATATTCTTCGCGATGCGCTTAATGTCGTCGTTCGTCAGCTTATTGAACACAATCGTGTCATCGACGCGGTTCAAAAATTCCGGCTTAAAGGCCTTTTTGAGCTCCTCAAGAACGGTCTCACGCAGTTTTTCCTTGTCGGTATCGTTGCTGCTAAGCGAAAACCCGAGGCTAGTTTGCTTGTCGGTAATCAGGCGCGCACCGACGTTTGAGGTCATGATAATGATAGTGTTACGAAAGTCGACCTTGCGCCCCTGCGAGTCCGTCACATGGCCATCCTCGAGGATTTGCAGCAGCATGTTGAACATATCGGGGTGGGCCTTTTCTATCTCGTCGAAGAGCACCACCGAGTATGGCTTTCTGCGGACTTTCTCCGTCAGCTGGCCGCCCTCGTCGTAGCCAACATAGCCCGGCGGCGAGCCAATAAGCTTGGAGGCGGTGTGCTTCTCCATGTACTCGGACATGTCAAAGCGAATCATCGCGTTCTCGTCGCCGAACATCGCCTGCGCCAGAGCCTTGCAAAGCTCGGTCTTGCCCACGCCAGTCGGGCCAAGGAAAATAAACGAGCCAATCGGTCGCTTCGGATCCTTGAGGCCAACGCGACTGCGCCGGATTGCCTTGGCGACCTGCTGCACGGCCTCGTCCTGCCCGATGATGCGTTCCTTGAGGATGGCCTCCATGTTTAGGAGGCGCTCACTTTCGGCCTGCGTCAGCTGCACCACCGGCACGCCGCTCCAGTTCGACATGATGTACGCAATGTCCTCCTCGGTGACCTCACCATTGGTGTTCTCGTGCTGATTTTGCCAGTCTCTGCGCTGCTCCTCCAGGCTCCGTCGCAACGATTTCTCCTCGTCGCGAATCTTAGCCGCCCTCTCAAAGTTTTGCTCATTTATGGCTGCCGACTTTTCTTTGTCCAGCTCCTTAATTTTGTTCTCGAGCTCGTGCAAATCGTCGGGCACCGTGTAGGCCTGCAGCCGCACGCGCGAGGCCGCCTCGTCGACTAGGTCGATCGCCTTGTCTGGCAAAAATCTATCCGCGATGTATCGCGCCGACAGCCGTACCGCCGCCGAGATGGCCTCGTCGGTGATTTTCACCTTGTGATGCGCCTCGTAGCGGTCGCGAAGGCCCGTTAGAATCATGATGGCCTCTTCTTCGCTCGGTTCGCCTACCGTCACCGGCTGAAATCTCCGCTCGAGGGCCGCATCCTTCTCGATGTGCTTTCGATACTCTTTTATGGTCGTTGCGCCGATGACTTGAAAATCCCCGCGAGCCAGGCTTGGCTTGAGGATGTTTGCCGCGTCCGCTGAGCCCTCGGCCGAACCCGCGCCGACAATCGTGTGCATCTCGTCGATGAAAAGGATAATATTTCCGGCCTTCTTGACCTCCTCAATGGCGTTCTTGATGCGGTCCTCGAAGTCGCCGCGGTACTTGGTGCCGGCGATCATGCTAGTCAGATCCAGAGACACAACGCGCTTGCCTTTGAGCAGCTCAGGGACGTCACCGGAAACAATCTTCAGCGCCAAGCCCTCAGCCACAGCGGTCTTGCCAACGCCGGGCTCGCCAATGAGACAAGGATTATTCTTAGTTCTGCGCGAGAGAATCTGAATTACGCGCTCGATTTCATTTTGACGGCCAATTACCGGGTCGATCGAGCCATTTTGCGCCATTTGAGTTAGGTCTCGACCGAATTGATCTAAGGTTTTAGTCTTTGTTTTCGTCGAGGCGCCGCCACCAGCCATCCCACTCGAGTAAGACTCGCCCATCATGCCATACATTTGCGACTCGCTTTGATATTCACCGAAACTGTCATTCAGCTTGTCAAGGATGTTTCGAGGATTGGTGCCAAGTTCACTCAAGAAGCGCACAGCATAGCTATCGGCCTCCGCTATGAGCGCCAACAATAGATGCTCCGTGCCGACGTAATTGTGCCCAAGGCCAGCGGCTTGAACGACTGCATTTTGCAAGACCCGCTTCGTTCGAGGGGTAAAGTCAGACGGGCTGAGCGAAGTCTTTGGACCAACGCCCATTTCATTTTTTATTAGGTTGTCGAGGTCGTCGGCAAAAATGCCAAGTTCCTCCAGCACAACTGCCGCGACGCCACTGCCCTCTCTGAGGAGACCCAACAGGACGTGCTCGCTGCCGACGTAGGTGTGCCCGAACTCCTCGGCGCCCGAAAGCGCAAGGTTCATCGCGTGGTTGGCCTTCTCCGTAAAGCCACTAAATCTGTACATAATGTCGTCCTCCCCATCACAGCAGCTGCACGCAGCCGAAGCGCTCATTTAGCAGCGCGGCACGTTTTTGATCCCGTTGCAGCGCCGAAAGCTCCTCAGGTGCGTCTTTCATCAGCGTACACGGCTGCGCCTTAATCGTGATTTCATTTAAAATATCATATGAAATTCCGGTCAAAAGTCCCATCGCGAGGCCAAGTCGAACCTTCGAAATAAGCGTCATAAACTCCTCATTTGGCAGCAATTTAGCACTCTTCAAGATGCCTACAGCTCGCCCAATCGAGTCACTCACTTGAATATTCTTCGCCAATTTCTCGCGACAATTCCTCTCCTGCGCGATTATTTGCAAAGTTATGTCGTTGAGGTTCTTAAGGGCCGTCTTCTCCGAGATGCCCAACGTGACTTGATTCGAGATCTGATAGATGTCGCCCTTTGGCTCGGAGCCTTCACCGTAGATGCCGCGAATCGTCAGCCCAAGCTTTATGAGACTTGAGGAAATTTTTTCAATCATGGCACATTTTCGAAGGGCCGGCAAATGCAGCATAACCGAGGCCCTCATGCCGGTACCTAAGTTTGTCGGACATTGCGTCAAGTAGCCTAGCTGTTCACTGAAAGCGAAGTTTAAATTTTGGTCAAGTTTCGTGTCGATTTCGTCCGCGAGGGCGTATGTTTCGTCGAGCGCCAAGCCCTCTCTCATCACCTGCAGACGCACATGGTCCTCCTCGTTCACCATAAGGCTCACATTGTTGTCGCTCGACAGAAACACCGCCTTGGCCTTGCCGGGCTTTATAAACTCGGGGCTCACCAAATGGCATTCCACGAGGCTCTTTAGGTCAATCGCGCTCAACTCGGAGGTGCTCATGCAGCTGAAGTTATAGCCCTCGAAGTCAGCCGCCGAGAGAGCCTCTTTCAAGTCGCCTATAACGGCCATTTTCATACTCGAATTCAGCTTGCACGGAAACGGATACTTCGAAATGTTCCTTGCCAGACGAATCCGCGTGCTGATGGCGACATCGCTGTGCTCGCCGGCCTTTTCGTACCACTTATTCATTGTCGAGGCCCTCCTTTTCCTTCAAGATTTTCAACTCATCGCGAATCTTGGCGGCTTCCTCGAAGTTTTGCTCACTTATCGCGACTTTCATGCGCTCATTTAGGGCTTGAATTTGATTTTTTATCGAGTTTTCCTCGCTTAAAGTAGCGGTCGAGGCGCACTTGCCGGAATGTTTGGTGTTGCCGTGGAGGCGCTTTATTGAGGGCATAAGCTGCTCGAAGAACACGTCGTAGCACTTGGCGCAGCCGACCTTGCCGGTGCTGGAGATGTCCTCGAATGAGGCACCGCAAAAGTC
Organism: Acutalibacteraceae bacterium; assembly: GCA_045541715.1. Lineage (GTDB taxonomy): Bacteria > Bacillota > Clostridia > Oscillospirales > Acutalibacteraceae > CAG-557. The sequence continues at coordinate 9,440 of JAZQJR010000204.1, read as the reverse complement.
GCAGCGTTTGTTGACGAGAGGCATAAGTTTCGGCTCGTTGTTGGCGAAGAAGCTGCCCAAAAGGTTATCGAAGTCGAAGCCTAGTCCGAACCCCTCGAAGATGTTCGAGTAGCCCATTTTGGCGGCGCACTTCTCGCACAACATATACTCGGTCAGCTCGCCGTTTATAATCCGCTTGATGTGGGTATTCGCCTGGTTTTTACCGCAGGATTGGCACAACATAAATTTTCCTCCTTAAATTTGAGTTAGTAGCATATTTTTCAAAATCGAAGCGCGCAGAGAGCAACGCAAATTCACTGGAATATCCGCATAAACTCGGTCTGAGATCGCACTTAGCATCAACTTGCTGGTATTTTCCGCGAGCATCCCGCGCCGAACTAGACTTTCGACAATCATCTCGGCCGACAACGCGTCGAGCTTGGCGCCGATGGCATTTATTATACTCATAATTGCTGTACTTTTTTCGGTTTTTATGCGGGTGATGCGAATATATCCGCCGCCGCCGCGCCGGCTCTCGACAATGTAGCCGTGCTCAGGCGTAAACCGCGAGGTTATGACATAATTTATTTGGCTTGGCACGCAACCGATACTATTTGCGAGCAATGATAAAATCGAATAAGTAGTGGCGATTTTTACTAATAATAAAAGCAAAATTGTTTACTTGCAAATTTTTTTAGCATTTGATTTCAGCTTGTATTGGCAGATATCTACACGAATTTAGCCGCACCGCACACCTCTTTAATTTTCTCGCGGAGCTTTAGGAAGTCATTAAAGGCCTCGGGTTTATTCGCTGGGTTCCTAAGCAACGCTGCAGGATGAAGTGTTGCCATCAGTAGCACGCCGTTGCGCTCGAAGAAAATCCCGTGTTCTTTTGTGATTTTTATGTCCGGACGAATTATCTTCATGGCTGCGATGCGTCCAAGGCAAACTATGATTTTAGGCCTTATCAGTGCTACTTGGTTGCGCAGCCAATCAATGCACGCGTCTTGTTCTTCTTGCAAAGGGTCGCGATTTTGCGGAGGTCTGCATTTTACGATGTTCGCAATGTAAATGTTCTTTCTTCGGTCAAGGTCAACCGCATTCAGCATTTTGTCGAGCAACTGACCGCCTCTGCCAACAAACGGTTCTCCCTGCAGGTCCTCGTTTTCGCCAGGCCCCTCGCCAATAAAAAGAACCTCGGCGTTTTTATTGCCCACGCCAAAGACAACGTTATGTCGAGTCTTGCAGAGCTGGCACTTTTCGCAAGCTTTGCAATTTTTCTCGAGCTCTTCAAATGATTGATACATACTAAACCTCTTTTTCTCAAGTCGGTGGGTGCCATTTAAGTCTTCATCTGCGCAGCAGCCCGTGCGGGCCGCGAGGCCAAAGGAAATAATATTTATTATTTTCTTTGTAACCAAGAGCCCAACTATGTTGCGCTCTTGGTTGGCCGAAGGCCCTACGGGCCTTCGGCGCCTCGCGGCGCCACTAGCTGCTAGCCTCTGGTCATTAAACCTATCAACCTACTTTTTCGCAGCAGATAGAAATTTTTTCAAATACTTACCGGTATATGAACCTTCAACCGCGCAAACCTCCTCGGGCGTGCCTCTCGCAATGATTTCTCCGCCATTGTCGCCGCCTTCGGGGCCCAAGTCAATTATATAATCGGCGGTCTTTATGAGGTCGAGGTTGTGCTCGATGACCAGCACGGTGTTGCCGGCGTCGACGAGGCGTTGCAGGACCTCGATTAGCTTGTGCACATCCGCGATGTGAAGGCCCGTAGTCGGCTCGTCGAGGACATAAATCGTCTTGCCGGTGGCTCGCTTTGAGAGCTCCGTGGCTAATTTTACACGTTGTGCCTCGCCACCAGAGAGGGTTGTTGCAGCCTGCCCGAGTTTTACATAACCGAGGCCAACATCGCAGAGTGTCTGTAGTTTTCGGGCAATTTTCGGGATGTTCGAGAAAAAACTTGTCGCCTCTTCGGCGGTCATATCGAGGACGTCGTGAATGGACTTGTCCTTGTAGCGCACCTCGAGGGTCTCGCGATTGTAGCGCTTGCCTTTGCAGACGTCGCACGGCACATAGATGTCGGGCAGAAAGTGCATCTCGATCTCGATGAGCCCATCGCCCTGGCACGCCTCGCAGCGGCCGCCCTTGACGTTGAAGGAAAAGCGACTACTCTTAAAGCCCTTCATTTTAGCGTCGTTCGTAGAGGCAAATAGCTCGCGGATATCCGTAAAGACGCCGGTGTAAGTCGCCGGATTCGAGCGCGGCGTGCGGCCGATGGGCGCCTGATTTATGTCAATTATTTTGTCGAGGTTCTCAATGCCTGTAATTTTCTTGTGCTTGCCTGGCTTTTTGCGCGAGCCGTTAAGTTGTGCCGCCAGACTCTTATACAAAATCTCGTTAATCAGCGAAGACTTACCCGAGCCAGAAACGCCGGTCACGCAGACGAACTTTCCAAGAGGGATCTCCACGTTGACGTCCTTCAAGTTGTTCTGGCTCGCACCGAGAATTTTCAACTTCTTGCCGTTACCCTTGCGTCTAAGTTTAGGCACCTCGATGGCGCGTTTGCCACTCAAATACTGCCCAGTGATGGAGCCCTCGCAACTCTTAATCGCGTGAATATCCCCGCTGCAGACGACCTCTCCGCCGTGCACGCCCGCGCCCGGCCCGACGTCCACAATATAATCCGCCGCGTACATCGTATCCTCGTCGTGCTCCACGACAATCACCGTGTTGCCGAGGTCGCGCAGGCGTTTCAGCGTCGCGAGGAGTTTGTCGTTGTCGCGTTGATGCAGACCGATGCTTGGCTCGTCCAGGATGTACAAAACACCCATCAGTGAGGATCCAATTTGGGTCGCGAGGCGAATTCGTTGACTTTCTCCACCGGAGAGTGTGCCCGACTCACGAGCCAAGGTCAAATATTCAAGGCCGACGCTCTTTAAGAAGCCTAGGCGTTCGCGAATTTCTTTAAGGATTTCGTCGGCAATGAGTTGTTCTTTCTCGGTCAAGTTAAGTCCGTTCACAAAGTCGAGAATCTTGACGACGGACCGGTGACAAAGCTCGCTGATGTTGAGGCCGCCCACAGTCACGGCCAGGCTCTCGGGGCTCAGGCGGTCACCGTGGCAGCTGTCGCAAGGAATCGCGCTCATATACGATTCAATGTCAGCCTTCGCGAAGGTGCTTTGCGTGTCACGATAGCGTCGCTCGAGGTTGTTGATGATGCCCTCAAACGCCGCATTGTAGGAGAATTTAGCCTTCTCGCTCTCGCGCACGACGCTCATTTTCTCGCCCCTCGAGCCGTAAAGGAGGATGTCGACGATCTCGTCTGGAAGGTCCTTAACAGGCGTGTCGAGCGAGAAATTATACTTCTTAGCGAGGCCCTCGTAATACATCCTCGCGAAACTGGTGGCGCCGTCCGACGACCAGCCGTAGGCCTTTATCGCGCCCTGATTGATGGACAAATTTTTGTCCGGGATGATGAGTTCCGGGTCGATGCGCATGAAAACGCCGAGGCCCATGCACTTTTTGCAGGCGCCGTGCGGGTTGTTAAAGGAGAACATCCGCGGCGTCAACTCCTCGATGCTCACGCCGTGCTCGGTGCAGGCGTAGTTTTGCGAAAACAAAATGTCCTCGCCGTCGACGATGCTGGCGATTATAAGGCCATCCGAGAGCGAACTTGCCGTCTCGATGGAATCCGCGAGCCTCGAGCGAATGTCCTCCTTGATGACAAGGCGATCCACCACAATCTCAATGGTGTGCTTTTTGTTCTTCTCGAGCTTAATTTCCTCGGCCAAGTCGTAGATATTGCCATCCACGCGCACGCGCACAAAGCCACTCTTACGCGCATTTTCCAGCTCTTTCACGTGCTCGCCCTTACGCGATCGTACAATCGGAGCCAGGAGTTGCAGCTTTGTGCCTTCGCCAAGGTTCATTACGCGGTCAACGATTTGGTCGACGGTTTGCTGTTTAATTTCTCTGCCGCAAATTGGACAATGCGGCACGCCGATTCGAGCATACAACAGCCTCAAATAGTCGTAAATCTCGGTGACGGTTCCCACGGTCGAGCGCGGATTTTTTGATGTAGTTTTTTGGTCAATGGCAACTGCCGGCGACAAGCCGTCTATGCTGTCAACGGCTGGCTTTTCCATTTGTCCTAAAAACTGCCGCGCGTACGACGAAAGTGACTCAACATACCGGCGTTGCCCCTCCGCATAGATGGTGTCAAATGCAAGCGACGACTTCCCCGAGCCCGACAAGCCAGTAATCACGACCAGCTTGTCCCGCGGGATAGTCACGTCGATATTTTTAAGATTGTGCTCCCTCGCACCTTTTACTACGATGTTTCCCTGCATTTTGCCCTCCACCGCCAACAATAGCGTATTTGTCTTAAAACTTTATTATAAGCAAAATTCGCAAATATAGCAAGAATATGTTTTGCCGGGGGGCCAAAAAGAGATATAGCGAAAAATATTGCTTTAACTTAAGAACAGACAAGAATCATAAGTTCTATCATTTGGCTGATTTGCAGAGATTTTTCTCTAAATTGTACGCGCGAAAAGCGGTAGTAGTTGCGAATTTTTTCTTAATATTTTTACTTAGGACACTCTCCTCGCTCATTTTGATTGGATTTAGACCCTCGAACTGTACCAAAGAAAACTCTTAAAATTGCAATATAAAAAGCCTCTCCTGCGATACGGAGAGGTCTTCTTTTTGTTATGGTGAGCCATCGGAGATTCGAACTCCGGACACCTTGATTAAAAGTCAAGTGCTCTGCCAACTGAGCTAATGGCTCGAATGAAAGGAAGTGGCTGGGATGGCTGGATTCGAACCAGCGAAATGACGGAGTCAAAGTCCGTTGCCTTACCGCTTGGCTACACCCCAACGACATATTTTTTATTACTTTGGTGGGGTGGATAGTCGGATTCGAACCGACGGTCTCCAGTGCCACAAACTGGCGCTTTAACCAACTAAGCTATACCCACCACGTGGCGCGCCAAAAGGGACTCGAACCCCTGACCTACTGCTTAGAAGGCAGTTGCTCTATCCAGCTGAGCTATTGGCGCAGAATAAAAAATATGGAGCGGGTGATGGGAATCGAACCCACGCGACCAGCTTGGAAGGCTGGAGTTCTACCATTGAACTACACCCGCGGGACACCAACGAGATACATTTTAGCACATACCTCGTTGGCAAGTCAAGCAATTTTTTCATTTTTTGCTATCTTTTGAAAGTTATGGTTGTTTTACTGTCTCGGCTAACTCATAAAATTTCTTTACGTTTTCCCGAGACATAATTTTGTCCTCCTTTTAATTGTCATGTCTTATCTTATCGTAGAAATTTTTTATTCTTTGCAGGTCTGCTGCTTCGATGCTCGTATCCGTGTGATGAGCACCTTGAAGGCCGTAAGGTGCGTTATTTTTTGTTAAAATATTTTTGGCAACGTATTTAAGGTCATTCTCAAAGGCCTCTTTATTTTTAACGTCGCTTAAGTTGTTTATTTGGTTTAGCATGTTAAGTACATGTTGAGCCTGGCTGCCGATGGAGTTCCACAGCTTGCGGCCAAATGGCGTGTATTCTATGGGGCCTTTGTTGTCCTCCCTGTTTGCATCCATGGCTTGTATATTTGCCATTTTGTTGGGCTCATCAGCGATACGTTCTTTGCTTGCCTCGGAGTTAATATTTCCCTGGGGACTGGGCAATGTATTGAATACATTAATAAAATAATCAGCATTGAACGTATAGGCATGGAGCGGCTGGCTTTTATAATTGATCGTCACAGAAATCCGATCGTCCGGCCGCCCGACGACCAACGAACAACCGTTTAATAGTTGTTTTGAAAACTGCTTCTGTACCAGCTGTTCAGCTTTTTCTTTAATTTTGTTTGCTAACGTAGCCTTGGCCTCATCGGTTGTAGCCTTTTTTACAAGTTCGCTAATTTCATTATCTTCCTTGAGGGCCATTAACAATTGGTTGAAAAAGTAGTCAAGCTCTGTTTTCAAGCTGTTAGAAAAGGCCGTCTGTGTCTCTTCGTAAAGGTTCAGCTTTTGGCAAGTCTCATCATACGACTGCTCCAATTTCTGAATCTCCTCTGTCAGCTTGTTTATGTTGGAGATGTATTGGGTGACCGTAGCAATACATGCCTTACAATATATGATCTGATCGATGAGCTTAAACTCGTTAGAATAATTGAGCGCAATTACAGTATGCCCCTTTTCGTCAATATTGTAGCCATTTTGCATAAGTTGATTTTTTAACGCATTAAAATCAGTATTTGTATTAAGAGTACCCTTTACAGACGGCTGCAGCTCAGAAATTAACTCATTAACACGCTTCCACCAGGCATTAATATACGCATTAAACTCAGTAATACTAGAGTAATTGCCAAGTTCCGCTTTCTTACCCGCCAGCAGACCCTTATAGGTCTTAGCTTGTACCCGCAGCTGCACAATTTCATCACTGTAGATCAGGTCGTACTGCTGCTTCAAAATATTGCTCAGCTTGTCGTTAAGGGCAGCCTTGCTGTACATACGACTGTCCATTTGGTCTTTAAGGCGGTTGTCCCAAGTTGCTGTAAACTCAATCCTATCTTTGGTCTCGTTGTATTTTGCCATGAAAAATTTTTGGAAGTTAATGCCGACGAAATCAATCGGCTTACATTTGTTCACGAGCACATTCATCCAGAGGCTGCGTTCTTCTGGTGACATGTACGATTTAACACCAGCAAATGCTGTTTTTATTCTTTTGCTAAATTCTTTTTTTATCGCTTTAAAGCTTTCGTAGAACTCAATCGTGTTGCCTTTTTCTTTTGCCCCTGCGGCGCCAGACATATTCGCCTCTTTATTAGTAACGCTTTGTACCGTGGCTGTGCCGCCACCAGTGAAGTAAGAAACTGCCTTTGAAGCAATTGTAGGGGTAGCGGCACCGCCGAGAAATACAGAGAGTCCAATAAGCAAACCTATACCCGGGAAACCACCGGAAACCTCCGCTAGTTCCTCCTTGCTCAACGAGGTAAGCTGTGAACTAGTGAACTCCATAAAATCCTCAACGGAGAACTCTATTCCGTACTCCTTAGCCAACGGCAAAATCTTTTTCTCTACGAATTCCTTGTCGTTTTTGAAGGCAAACTCGCCCTCTTGCAGCCCATCTTTCAAGGCTAGTATTCTCTTTGCTAGGCTTTCCTCAGCCTTCACTAATTCCATAAATTTTTTTACATTCTCCATATGCATAATCTTGTCCCTCCTATAAACTAAAATTAAAACTCTCTAATACAGTTTCATAAGCACAATATCACAAAAAAAGCATATATGTCAAGCGTTTTTTGATTGCACCGTGGAATAAGGTGCGTTTAGGCATCTAAACAGGCTGATTTATAGCAAAACAAACAACTTGCTAAATGTTAACATGTTCAATAAAAATGAAGTGATCGTATGCTACGCGAGTGATTGAGAGTTTTATTAGATCTCTTGCGAAAATAAACAGGCAGCATGAAACATGAAAAAATAGCGCACGCTTCAGGAGTATAACAACGGCAGATCGCGACTATCAAGGGCTTATAAAATTGCATGTGAATTCCATTACGCCGAAAAAGTCTCGCAAAAATCATCACTTATCGAAGCAAGACCAAAAGCAGAACAGAAATATCTCAAGAAAACGTATCGCTGTTGAACACGTGATCGCCTTAGTTAAGCGATTTCGGATTCTTTCAGAACGCTACCGCAACCAAAGGAAAGGCTTTTCTCTCCGTTTTTCTTTGATCGCTGGTATTTGCAATTTTGATCAACTCTCTTAATTTCGCAAGAGGCCTGTTATAACGGCTGAAATAAAATTATCAAGTAAATTGGAAAAAAGGTGGACTGGTCTTGTTGAGCATTTAAATAAAACTCGAAAGACAAAATGTGGATTTCAGATGAGGAAAATTCTTTTTAGCAAGATCACATAGATTAAACGTATTAACAAAAATTTTGAAGACAGCCTTAGTCGTTTCGATAGGATAAAAAAGTGTTGTTGATCAAACAACTATATTGATATAGCTATTCGGTTAACGCGCTATTTTTTCACATGCCATGCCGTTACTTTACTCTGCATGTTTATTTTTGCAAAAGGTCTAATGAACTAAACCTAAAGGAATAGGTTAAAACCAGTCGTTAGTTGCTAGCAGTAACACGACAAGCTCTCGCTTAAATGCGAGAGCTTCAGCTTTTTTATTAACAGCAACTTACACATTAAACCTAAACAAAACCACATCGCCGTCATTCATGACGTAGTCTTTGCCTTCGGAACGCACAAGGCCTTTTTCTTTTGCGGCCGCAAGAGAGCCACAACTGATTAAATCCTCGAAAGCAACAACCTCTGCGCGGATAAATCCTCGCTCGAAGTCGGTGTGAATTTTTCCGGCTGCAGCTGGAGCCTTTGTGCCTTTCGTGATGGTCCACGCTCTGACCTCAGGTTTCCCGGCTGTCAAGAATGATATTAGCCCCAGCAAATCGTAGCAAGCGCTAATTAACCTGTCTAAGCCTGACTCCGAGAGGCCTAAGTCAGCCAGAAAAAGCTTTTTCTCATCCAGGTCAAGCTCTGATATTTCTGCCTCAATCTGAGCACTTATCGGTAAAACTTTTGCATTTTCTTTTGAGGCAATATCCTCGACAACTTTTAAAAACTTGTTGTCCTCTACACCAGCTTTAAAGTCGTTTTCGCTCAAGTTTGCCGCATAAATAATTGGCTTGTTTGTCAATAGTGCGACCGTCTCAAGCAGCTTTACCTCGTCCTCGGTGCACTCGACACTTCGCGCGGATAAGCCTTGCTCTAACGCACTTTTTACACGCTCGAAAAAGGCTAACTCGTCTTGGTATTTCTTGTCCGCCTTGAGCATCTTTTTCGTCTTTTCAATGCGTCGCTCAAGCAGCTCTAAATCGGAGAAAATCAGCTCCACGTTGATAGTCTCGATGTCGCGCGCCGGGTCAACACTGCCATCCACGTGCACAATGTCGCTATCCTCAAAGCAGCGCACCACGTGCACAATCGCGTCAACCTCGCGAATGTTTGATAAAAACTTGTTGCCGAGTCCCTCGCCATGAGATGCACCCTTCACAAGGCCAGCAATATCCACAAATTCTATCGTCGCAGGCGTGAATTTATCCGGCTCGTACATCTCCGCCAACTTGTCCAGCCGCTTGTCCGGTACCGAGACTACCCCTACGTTCGGCTCGATCGTACAAAACGGGTAGTTCGCCGACTGCGCCCCAGCGTTGGTTATCGCGTTGAACAGTGTGCTCTTTCCCACGTTCGGAAGCCCTACTATGCCTAGTTTCATCGTGTTTCCTCTTTTCGTTTAATCCTTTATTTTTTCTTTTTTCGAAAAATAAAATAAGTGTGGGGGCGCCGCCGATGTTCCTTTCAGGAACATCCAGCGAGTACAGGTTTTAACTTAATTTTATTTAAAATGGCGTTCCTGTACT
>JAZQJR010000203.1:0-6857 GCA_045541715.1 Acutalibacteraceae bacterium | reverse complement strand
TGAAAAAGACGAGGTTAATATCTTCTTTTTAAAATAACGTCTTCCATAATTGAAATAAATTGCCTTCTTTCAATTTTAAATGCGGATCTTGCAATTTTGTTGAACTTAGATGTTAACGTTATTGATTTTTGTCAAATCTAGTAATGTACACCTAAGCTTTATTGACGACACGCTCTGAAGAAATAACCGTGTGCGTACATCCAGACCGCCAGGAGTTTTTCTTTGCCTTTATGCCTTGTGGGAACAAATTGGCAACCGCATTTTTTACATTTGTAGCGCTGTTCGCCCTTTACAAAGCCAGCTTTTACGTATTCATTTGATTCGCACTTTTTGCATTTGTACATATCTATACCGTCCTTTTCTTTCTATTATATCACGTTCGATTATTTAGAAAACACTCCCTGTTTTGTTGTTCTGAAATAGGCCTTCCAGATCAAAACTAGTCTTTTTTTGCATTTGACTCACACTTTCTGCACTTGTAAATGTCTATTACCGTCCTTTTTCTGTTGTATCACATTTGATCATTCAAGCTTCATTTTTTTGTCAATTTCTTATGACAGTGATGTGCATTTATGAAAGTTTGCCAACACTTATTTATGTAAGGCGTGTATTAAGTTTTCTTGGTAAATGTTTTATGAGCATTGGCTCATTTCGTCGCTTATCTTTATCGTTTCATCTTTCCTCAAACTAAACACATCTTCTTCTCCATTATAATCAACTTCATATGCTGATTTCTCAACGGCCGATCCTGCACGTTGTCGCTCGATGGCTATAGCAGACTTAAGGCCGGCAACGATTTTCTCGATTTCGCGTGCGCCTTGGTTTGTCTTAGCTGTCTTAGCGGCGATTTTCTTTGCGGTGTCGCCGAAGTTAAGTTCAACCGAGTATTTCTCCTTGTTACGCTTGGCTATGGCAGCCAAAACCTCCGCGGCAATCGCCTCGTACGCAGCCTCGTCTAGATTTTCGAACTCGATGATATTCAGCCGATTGAGGAAGGACTTGTCGTGAACGATGTGGGTCCTTGAGCCGGTCCCGTCGTCTTGAGCCTCGCCTTGATTGTTTCCTGCGGTAACGGAAGAGTGGTCTTCATTCGAGGTGATGATTATCAGCAACCCAGAGCAATCGATTTTCTCCCCGTAAATGGAAATTTGTCCCCTATCCATAATTGTACGCAAGACCTCATCAAAGTCGGCTGTGTGCATTTTGTCGTACTCGTTTATTATCAAGACAACGTTCGGATTCGTCCTTATCTGGCTTATGATGGACGTATCCTCGGACATCATACTCGAGCTTTGGTTGCGGCATTTCGCCTCGCTCATATAGAAAAGCTGCTCTTTTAGACTTCTCGCGGAGCCTTTGTCGATATCGGAGGCATCAACGTAAATTGGCTTCGCGTTAGGCCCCATTATAGCAACCGCCAATCCATCCGCGAGGAGCGACTTTCCTACGCCAGACGGGCCCACCATGTATATCACGTCGCCTTTTTTATATGGTTTATTGTTTTCCTTCGCCTCGTTCCTAGCATCAATTATTGAAGCTACAATCTCGGTGGCTTTTTTCTTAGCCTTTTGCTGACCCTTTATTTTTTTCAACTGCTCATCCATAGATTTTGCAACTTTGTCGGAGTTCAACTCTACCTTCGAAAACTTCATTTTCACTTTGTCGACTACGTATTTGCCAAGGTACCATAGCGACGACAAGCTGCCCAGACCTATGGTTATACCGCTAATCATGTAGCCAAGCTGACCCAGCTCAATCAACGGATTTGCGACCTTGCCGAACCAGCCTTTGAACTTGCCACCCTCAGTCAGCCCGGACAAAAAAGTTCCGTTTCCCTTATCTCCGAAATGGACATTTTCAATTATGTTGGTTACGGTTTCTTGCGTCGACGAGTCAAGCGCACTTGTTTTAAGCGTACCCAAACAGTTGGCCGTTAGTGATAACGCCAACATCAGCGATAAAAATTTTTTCATAAAGCATTCCAATCCTTTAGTTATTTAAGGGAGTGCCCTAAACGAGCTGATAAGAATATTCGTGGCGAAAAAAATTATTTGCCTCAAAACTTATATCTTTGGTACTTTATACATTTTAGAGGCAAATAAAATTCTTGATAAAACTAAAGGTTACTCCCTTATTGAACAATATTATATCATATTTTTATTCACATTGCAAGCTTATTTGAAAAAATTTTAACGAATCGATCTAATTTTAAACTTCAAAAATCAGTCGAAGATTTCTCTCGGACACAAGTAATTTAGCTGTCCGATCTGTTCGCCGTGGCGTATGTAGAGCCGCGGAATCCTTTTGCTCATTAAACATAGTATTTCGTAGTTGATGGTTTTGACAATGCCCGCCAGCTCCTCGACGGTAATCTCATCGTCGCCGTCCTTGCCAAAGACCGTCACCACGGTATTTTCCTTCACGTCGTCAATGTCGCTGATATCGAGCATCGTCTGATCCATACAAATCCGGCCTACGACCGGTACGCGCTTCCCGTTGATGAGCATACTGGCCTGGTCGCCAAGGGCACGCAAATAGCCATCCGCATAGCCAATCGGCACCGTCGCAATTTTAGTCTCGCGCTGAGTTACGAACGCACCACCATAGCCGACGGGCGTATTTTTAGGCACAGTTTTCACCTGCGAGACAACCGTCTTTAAGCTCATCGCCGGCTGCAGATTAAGGTCGGTTTGTAGTCCATCCGCGGGCATAAGGCCATATAGAATAAGCCCCGCGCGAACCATATCGAGATTAGCTTGCGGGAAGTTTAAAATACCACCGCTGTTGCTGCAATGCCGTATACCAACATCCACGCCGTTCGCGGAGAGCGCCTCACAGACATAAGTGAAGTCATCCAATTGTTTGTTTGTAGTGCTCGAGCCGGCTTTCAAGTCGTCTGCGACGGAAAAATGCGTGAAAATCCCCTCTGGCACAAGGTTCTCCAACGAGCAAACCTTTGTCAGAGTATTTATCGTTTCTTGACAATTTTCGTCATGTTTAAAAACAAAACCGATACGACTCATTCCCGTATCGATTTTGAGGTGCATTTTCACTTGAACGTTGTTTAGCTTCGCATAGTGAGACAATTCGCGCGCATACTCTTCCGAGAAAACCGTCTGGGATATATTAAAGTGAGAAAGCTCATAGGCCATATTTGCCGGCGTGTAGCCCAAAATCAGAATGGGCTTTTTCACGTCGTTGCTACGCAGTTGAAAGGCTTCCTCGAAGTTCGACACTGCAAACCAATCTGCGCCAAGGCGTTCGTATTCCTTCGCCAAGGCAACTGCCCCATGTCCATAGGCGTCCGCCTTAATTACGCATAAAATCTTCGTCCTTTGCGAGACTTTACCTCGTACTTGCAAAAAGTTTTGCTTTATCGCGTCCAAATCGATATTCGCCCATGTTCGCTTAAAAAAATAATCCATCAAAAGTGTCCTTTCTTCACATATGCTCCCATTATACTACCAAAATCAATGGCCTTTCAATGGACAAACGTGGTTGATTTAAAGAAAATTACGCTCGATTTTTGTTCGTTTTGCTCTTTTGGTTGTGGCATATACGTAAACTAAAAAGCTTACCCCACCCCTAGGTCCGTATTCTCAAGTAACACTTCTGCGCGAAGGTTGTTTTTGAGGTGCGGGTAAATGTTGCTTTTAAACCAGGAAATAATCTCAAGGTTTGGCTTTACGGCGGTGGTATTAGGAGTAAACACATTAACGCTGAAGTACTCGAAATGTTGGCTGGCGAGCTCGATATCTCTCACTATATCGTCGCGAGTTTGCCTCTCAAAGCCAACAAGCAAGCAAACTCCATTGAAATATTTTGCGACGTCGGCTGCAGTCACGTTTGGGCTGACACCTTTCTCCAGGTAATTACGCAGCGCTGGATTAAATGTTTCAATGCCCGTTCGGAATTTCAGCTTTATGTTAGGAAAACGCTCCCTAAAGCTGTCCAGCTTGTTTCGGTACATATAGTGCGCCTCGAACCATATCGTGTGGATGTTTTTCTCTTTGACCGTTTTATGTATTAAATCTATGGTCTCTTCGTCTAGCTCGAAGCAGGAACCAGAGTTTATTATGTCTAGCACGCCAAATTGCCCTGTGACTCTCCCGATTACAGGCTTATTTATCTCAAAAGGATTCTTGGATACATCATTATAGTAGTCGCAAAATTTGCACTTTTTATATCGACAGCCCGATCCTTGCAAAAGCAAAAACTCTCGTGGAAATTTCTCCGTGATTAGTGAGTATCTTGTGAGTTCTGACAAAATAGATTCAACCTTTCAAATAAAACTTGGACGTGTGCTCAATCGAAAAAAACAATTTTACTCCGCAGTACTGGTTTGCAAGATTTAGACGAAAAACCTTCTGTGTTTCCCGCTCCATCGAAATGATTGATTTAACAATACTCCTTTATGCAGCTTTTCATGTCAATAAATCTATCGATATAGTTATTTGATCAACGCGCCAGGTGTCCTCCGCACTTAACATCCATTAAATCATATGTGTAAAAAAAGATAACAATCGTTATAATCTTCTATGCACCAGTTAATAAGGCTTATACTTGCTTTTTGTTCATTAACTCTGTAGTTAATCGGTAAATTCTGTTTGTATCTTCTTAGAAAATATTTCTCAACTTGTCTGGGCGGAAAAACATTGCCACTTTCTTTAAATAGCTCTTGAACTCATCCGGTTGCATGCTTCTTTCGCAGTTGCCAAGCAGATCAAACATGCGGGATAAAATGCCTTCTGCAAGTTGCGGGTTTTCTTTTAAATGCTCTATGAGCTTGTTCATTTCTACTAAGGAGTCATTAGGCCTCTTGCGAGATCAAAATAGCTGTTCAAAATTGCAAATACCCGCAATCAAAGAAAAACGGAGAGGAAAGCGTTTTCTTCGGTTGCGATATCGTTCTGAAAGAATCCGGAATCACTTAACTAATGCGATCACGTGCTCAACAGCGATACGTTTTCTTGAGATATTTCTGTTCTGCTTTCGGTTTTGCTTCGATAAGGGGCAATTTTTGCTAGACTTTTTCGTCAAAACGGAATTCTTTCAACTTTACAAGCTCTTGATATCCGCTAGCTGCTGTTAGTTGCGCTCCTGGCTTCGAGTAGATTTTGTTGCTTTTAAATAGTTGAAAATCATGAACTTTCTCTTTTTCGAACGTCAAAGAAATATTTCTTCGTTTTCAGGATTTATCAACATTTGAGTTTTTAAGACATGATGTTTTTCTTTCCTGAGTAGTATTTTTTCTGTTTTTTTGGGGCACTCAATTGGCGTTTCTGTTGCGTCGACTTCATCTTCCACATCACTTTTAAGCAGGGCCTTTCGGCCCCGGCAAAGAAAACGTTCCGTCCTTAATCAACGTGTCTTCTACCAACCAATTTCCTGGGAGTGGCTAAAAGAGAGATAGTTGCTTTTTGAAATCTCTCTTTCTAAAGCGTGTCGTCAATAAATTTTGGGCCAAAGAGCAGTTCATCTAAGAGGTCACTCGCGGGGCTCAACACGAAAATACATCTGTCCGTGGATGTCCATGGTATGGCAGTGCGTTTTTTGTCACAGATGGTAGAGCGCGTCGTCAATAAAACTTGTATGTACATTGCTAGATTTGATAAAAATCAATAACATTAACATCAAAGTTCAACAAAAATGCAGAGGCCGCCTTTGAAATTGCAAGAAGGAAATTTATGTCAATTACGGAAGGCGTTCTTTTAAAAAGAAGATCATAATCTCGTCTTTTTCACTCTAAACATTTTTTGCTGTTTTTTGCAATCCTTTTGCTTGGTGTTGGTGCGATGTGACTAAAAATATTGGCAACACACTCTACCGTCGCAGATTGCTCAATTGCAGAAGCGCTAATCACAAAATTTAAGGCTGAATATTAGCTGGCCGACCGTGGGTATGACACTGACGCGATCATCAGATACGCGCTTCAAGCGGGAATGCCACCAGTATTTCAACCGCAAAGTTCTGCGCAACTACGATAAACATCTTTACAAGCTGCGACACCTCGTCGAGAATGCTTTTTTTGCAGCTCAAAAAATGGCCAGGCATTGCTACGCATTGTGCTAAGAACGTTTCTTCATTTGTTACTGCAGTTCAAATTAGATGCATTGCTCTTTCGCTAAAAATTTATTGACGACACGTTCCAGAGCATTTCGTCAATAAAGCTTTGATGCATATTGCTAAAATTAACAAAAGTCAATAACGTTAACATCAAAGTTTAACAAAATCAAAGGATCCGCATTTGATTTTGCAAGAAGGTAATTTATATCAATTATGGAAGGCGTTCTTTTAAAAAGAAGATCATAATCTCGTCTTTTTCAATCTAAACATTTCTATTGTTTTCACCAAGTGTTTTGCCTGTGTTGGTGCAATACAGCTAAATTTTGTTGGCAACATACTCTAAAGCGGCTTAGAAAACTTATAAACTTCATGTGCATAAGGAAAAACCTTTAGTGCATTTGTTGCTTGTTCAAACGCATCAAGCAAATTTAATGCTGTTTTAGGCGACTCAGTTTTTCTGAAATATAAAGGACTATATTTTCGATGTCACTTTTAGCAACAGGAAGGTAAACTAACTCGTACACTCGCTATTTGGGAGTGTTTTCTAAATAATCAAACGTGATATAATAGAAAGAAAAGGAGGGTAATAGCTATGTACAGCTGCAAAAAGTGCGAATCAAATGAATACGTAAAAGCTGGCTTTGTAAAGTGTGAACAGCGCTACAAGTGCAAAAAATGCGGTTGCCAATTTGTTCTCTCAAGGCATAAAGGGAGGAGCAAACGAGAAAAGCTTTTAGCGGTATGGATGTACGCACATGGGTATTCTTTCCGAACCATCGCCAAGTTTTTTA
>JAZQJR010000202.1:0-2570 GCA_045541715.1 Acutalibacteraceae bacterium | reverse complement strand
CGTAGGGCCTTCGGCCAGCCCAGCACTCAACGTTGTTGAGTGCTGGGCCACAAAGAAAATAATATTTTCTTTGGCCTCGCGGCCGCAGCAGTTAATTTGAAAACAGCCTAAAACCATTAAGTGTCAAGCGCCTTGAAAACGATTTAGCTTTTACTCTATAATGAACTCATACTTTTTTGAGGAGGCTATAGCTTGACAGAGTCAATTGTCGCATCAATCACGCATTCTTTGACCAGTGTAATTCCTGCGGAAGTCATCATATTCATCGTGTCGTTAATGCCGATTCTAGAGCTCCGCGGAGGACTCATTGCCGCAAGCCTGTTGAAAGTAAACCTGCTATACGCCTTCCCGATTTGTGTGCTGGGAAATCTTTTGCCAATCCCATTCATACTCTTGTTCATCGATAAAATCTTCTTTTTTCTAAAGAAAACTCGGATGAGAAAATTAGTCGAGCATATTGAGAAAAAAGCAAAAGCCAAAAGCGCCTCTGTTGAAAAACACAGAAAATGGGGCTTGTTTGTTTTTGTCGCGGTTCCACTCCCCGGAACAGGTGGATGGACAGGCGCTTTAGTTGCATCTGGCTTGCGAATGAAACTGAAAGAAGCTTTAGTTCTGATAACACTCGGAGTTCTAACCGCAGGTGTGATCATGTCCATCCTATCATACACGATACCTTCGTTGTTCAGGTAGCTTCAAGGCCTTAAACTGAACTTTAAAACTCAAAACAGTGGAGTGCCCAAGCTTTAAAGACAAGGCAAGAAACTTGTTAGTCCCACGGCAAATTTAAAGAGAGAAAATCGCTGTTTGAACTCACCAAACTCATTGTAAGCATACACAAAAACACACATTATGGCTTAAAAAGTTTTTCAGTGGCCGAAAAAGCATTTGGATTTGTGTTGAAGTGCGGCAATATATTTGCGAAGGTCAGAATTGATGTTTTCGACTGTAAAAGTGCGAGATTGGTCCTGGAAGAAAAAATGTTGTCCGCTATACGACATTTTCTGTTAACTTCGCAAGAGGTCTAATATTTAGATGACACTCCAATCTACAAGCACAAGAAAAACCTATTTCGGTTCCTCAAAGGCGAGGAAAAACCAATCTCAATCGCGAAGAAGAGATGAAAAAAGAGATACTTACTTGTATCTCTTTCTTACTTTTGAGCGTTTGCGACGTTTGCGGCGCGCTTTTTTGTTGTAGGAGACGCAGAGGAACAGATAGGCCAGAATTAGAAGGGCCAAAACGCCTAAAGCGACCCTAAACCAGACGGAACAAATTATGTTCGTGATGCACTGAATCGTGTAAAGGATAACGTTGCGGTCGACATCTTCGGCGGCGACCAGGTCAACACGCGCGAGCTCTTTGTTGGCGTAGGACAACACCGCGGTACCTAGCTTTTGGCCAACTTTTATAGGTGCGTCAACGGATTCCGGCTTCTCGACTTTAACGTCGATACTCGTTGTACTGACACTTTTGGGCAACAGCGCCGAGTAATTCTCCGCGGGATAAAGGAGCGTGCTGTCCTTGTTGGTGGTGAGCTTGAGCTTTATCTCGCTGATTGGGTCGTTCTTCTTGAAGACCGGCTTGAGTTCGAGATTCGTGAAGGCCCATTTGTACAGCGCTTTTGAGTCTAACATAGCGTGATTCTCGGTGATGGTCTTGCCGTTTTCGGCCTTGAATGGGGCCCCGAGAGCAACGCACAAGTACGAGTAGCCGTTGTAGGCCGCGGAGGAAAGTAGGCACCAGCCGGCTTCCTCAGTGTGGCCAGTTTTTATGCCCTTGGCGTAGCGGTAATAGTACTTGCCGCCGCGGGACTGGTCGATCATGCTGTTGGTCGTGACGAGCGGATAGCGGTCGTTGCCGAGGATGTATGAGGTCGACATGCTGCAGATGTCCATGAATTGCGGCAAGGTCATCGCGTGCTTGGTTATAGTCGCTAGGTCGCGGGCAGTGGTATAGTGGTCAGGGTCGTGGAGACCATGTGGATTGACGAAGTGTGTGCCAGTACAGCCGAGCTCCGCAGCCTTCTCGTTCATCATGTCGACAAAGTTGTTAACATCACCGTTGCCAATGTAGTCTGCTAGCACTAAAGCGGCGTCGTTGCCGGATTTTATCATCAAACAGTGCAGAAGTTGCGTGACGGTCAAAACTTCATCTGCCTTAAGGTTTGCGATGGAGCTGCCGGTGCCAAGCAAACTGTTTATTATCGCCTTTTTGACGGTGACCTGCGTGTTGTCAAGGTCCTTAACGTGCTCCGCCACCACAATGTACGTCATCACCTTCGTGAGGGAGGCTGGGTACATTTTCTTGTCGATGTTCTTCTCGTAGACTGGTGCGTTCGTGTCGAGGCTGACTAAATATATCGCATCGCACGTTGGAGTGAAATCGATATTGTAGTTTGCGGCGTTTGCGGTCCTTATTGTAGAAACAACTAGAAATACAAGTGCAAGGACGACAGTGCCGAGCTTTCTTAGCCGCCGCGGCCGCGAGGCCACCGAAAATAAATTTTTATTTTCGGTGCATAGAAGAGCCCAACATCGTGGGGCTCTTCTATGGCCGAAGGCCCGTAGGGC
>JAZQJR010000201.1:0-4859 GCA_045541715.1 Acutalibacteraceae bacterium | reverse complement strand
AAAATATTTTTTTCTTGGTGCCCCAGCGCCCACCATAGTTGGGCGCGGGCCGGGCCGAAGGCCCTACGGGCCTCCGGCGCCTCGCGGCGCCACAGGTTTAATCGTAGCGCACCTAGAATTAAAAATATTTTTGTTAGGATGATAAAAATGAACAAAAAAATCTCATCGTTAAAAACCATCGTACATAGCATGATTTCGACATTACTTGTGATGACCTTGCTTGTGGGGCTCATTGTCGTGGAGAAAAACACGCGAAAAATTGGCTTTGCCGACAGCAAACCTTGGATTATCTACAAGGACAATTCAAACGATGGGCATTACCTGCAGATTCGCGTCTTAGATGATTTTTATACGCTGGATTTTTGCGGATTATACACGGTTACAGATGCTGTTGTTGAGAGGGCTAGACAAATGCCAAGTTTCACGAATAAGCTCGCTGAAAGTGTAAAATGATGAGAGCGTCCTAAGGTGAGATGGGCTATGGTTTTAAAGCCTGTTTTTTACCGTCCTCGCTATATGTTCTCTTTAGGGACTCGGAGTATAGTGTTCTAATTGAGAATATTGGGAGGGTTGATCGAATAACTATATCAATAGAATTATCGGCACAGCCATTTGATCAACACGGCCGTTTAGCTGACACTCCCGAAATTTTCACCCTCGTTGCTGCAGCGACGGCCAACTTATCACAGCGCTCGTTTTCTGGGTGGCCAGCGTGGCCTTTTACCCAGACGATTTTCACTTTATGCTTATCTAAAAGCGTAAGCAGTTCTTCCCATAAATCTGGGTTCAACGCAGGCGAGTTTCCGCTGCGTCTCCAGCCGTTGCTTTTCCATTTTTTAGCCCAACCTTTTGAGATGGCATCACAGACATATTTTGAGTCGCTTTGCAACGTGACTTGACAGGGTTCCTTCAGCAGCTTTAAGGCCTCGATAACGGCGCTAAGTTCCATGCGGTTATTAGTCGTGTTCGGTTTGCCGCCGGAGATTTCCTTCTCACGGCCGTTATATCTCAAGATAGCGCCCCAGCCACCAGGGCCCGGGTTGCCTTGGCAAGCGCCATCGGTAAATATTTCAATGTGTTTCAACTTCACTTTGTACGATAATTTTAGCACTTTTTTGAGTGTATATTATCAGTACGTTGCACCTCTTTTCGCGTAAACATTATTGAGAGAAAAATTTATTATTGGCGATTTAGTAACGCTTGAAAAAGAAGGGTGTTAAAAAAATTAAGAAAGAGAAGAAAACAGTCCCGAAAATGTTCAGGGTAGAAATAGCCAAATATAGCCAAGAAGCATATACTCCATACGAAGTCCACGTAAGCCACATTTTTAGCTTATCAATACTGATCGAGTCGTCATTGTCTTTTAATATTTTAAAAAATCTAAAAGCGCTTGTATAAATAGCGAAAGCGAAAATAACCGGGAAAAACGAGGCAGGGTCTGTAAAGGCTCTTCTTAAAAAAGATACCCATAAGCACCATATAAAAACGATTGTCCATACAGCTGTCAAACCGCCTACAATTCTTTTTAATATTTTGGTTGTAGATTTATCCAATGTAAAGTCCATTCCAGCCTCCATTAAATGAGCGTTTTAATTTTATTTTGTTTATCGATGCTCTACTTTTTTGAAAATGTAGCTAAGTGAGTTAACAAGAAAGAAACTACTGTTTCGTTTTATTATAGCAGCGATTATTATTGCTATCAATGGATGGGCTTTGTCTGCGTACAGCTCTCGAGAACTTTTCTGCTTATCTGCGTGGGCCGCGAGGCCAAAGAAAATAAATTTTATTTTCTTTGTGGCCCAGGCATCAGCATTTGCTGATGCCTGGGCTGGCCGAAGGCCATTCGGGCCTTCTGCGCCTCGCGGCGCCGTTAGGTCTGATCTTATAGTCAAACAACATGAAAAGCAGCATGTAAAGAGTTCTCAAAAAACTTTCGAAAAGGCAGGGAGTTATGTAAATGTTGTTCTGGTTTTTCGAGTTGTTTTACTATGATACCAGTTTTTAGACTTCGAACAGAGCAATGACTACCATAAGAAATTTCTGCAAATAATAGTTTATGACGTTGCGGTGGACGAAGTGCTGGAGTGCCCCAAGCGAGCATTTTCATTGGATTAGCTGCTCAGCCAGGCCGCGAGGACAAAGAAAATATTATTTTCTTTGTGGCCCAGCGCTCAACGTTGTTGAGCGCTGAGCTGGCCGAAGGCCCATATGGGGCCTTCGGCGTCTCGCGGCCGCTAGATGCTCGGTTAGGGTATTCCCCGAAGTGCCATTTTACTTGACAGCCTGAAATGGAAATGTTAAAATTAGGGCAACATTTGTGGTCGGTTTTAGTAATGACGTTGCTGGTTCATTACGTTTTATTTTTTACAATATACTCACTATTCACATGAAATTTTCTAGCTCCGGCACCGTTTGCGGAGATTTATTTTTTGTTTTGTCATGTATTTTGTAAGGAAAATGTACGATATTATTGGAGGTAATCTTAATGACAGAAATAAAGGAAAATTTATTGGGGGGCAGACCCGTAAGGAGCGCGCCGAAAAGACCGCATCCATCAAGGACTATAAATAAGCAAGCAGATCAGTTGTTATCGAGCCCAGTAGACACGATTGAAAATGCTAAAAAAACTACAGACTCAGCCACAACTTTGCCGCAGGAGACGAAAAAACCTCGTGCACCGAGGGCACCTAGAACGCCGAGATCTACAACGGGAACGTCTCGAGCGACCACATCGGCTACGGCGACGACCACAAATGCTACCGCCGAGGCACCTGCACGAACCAACACAACAAGACCTAAGTCTACACCTGCGGCTAAGGCAAATGCTGCTGATGCATCAACTAGAAGCACCTCGACGAAGTCAGCACCTAGGACAACAACCTCGAGAGCGCCTAGAAATAGCACTCAGAGGAACGCGTCGAAAACTACTTCTCCGAGTGCTAGTGCAAATTCTAATGTGAAGGCGACTGGCGAAAAGAAACCTACTCAAAACAGAAAGCCCGCCTACAACAGAAAAAATACCCCCTTGGCGCCGCAAGGCAAACCGGTAGCCGAGAAGAAAAATAGATATTCGCGCAGGAAAACTACGAAGCCTTCCATCAGAGTGGCGTTCTTGGGTGGCCTGAATGAGATTGGCAAGAACATCACATTGTTCGAGTGCGAAGGCGATATGTTCATCCTCGACTGCGGCATGACCTTCCCGGACGGCGAAATGCTCGGCATCGATCTTGTCATCCCGGACTTTTCGTACGTCGAGAAGAACATGGACAAAATCAAAGGTTTGGTCATCACTCACGGCCACGAGGACCACATCGGCGCGATTCCGTATTTGTTGAAGAAGTTTAATGTGCCGATTTACGGTACGCCGCTTACCATTGGCCTGATTACCAGCAAGCTCAAGGAGCATAACTTGCACAACAAGGCCAAGTTGAACGTCGTGAAGCCCGGCCAGAGTGTAAAACTCGGTTGCATGGACGTTGAGATGATTCGCGTGAACCACTCCATCCCGGATGCTGTTGGTGTAGCGATTCACTCGCCGGCCGGCACCCTCGTACACACGGGCGACTTCAAAATCGATTGTACGCCTGTGCAGGGCGAGATGATTGACCTTGGACGCTTTGCGCAGCTGGGCTCGGAGGGAGTTTTGGCGCTGTTTGCCGATTCCACAAACGCCGAGCGCGCAGGCTACACCATCACGGAGCAAAAAGTCGTCGCCTCTTTCGAGATGCTCTTTAAACAGGCCGAGAATAACCGCATTATAATCGCGTCTTTCGCCTCGAACATCGGCCGCATTCAGCAAATCATCCATTGCGCCGCCAAGTACGACCGAAAAGTTGCCTTTTCGGGGCGAAGCATGATAAACTATATGACGATTGCCGGCGAATTGGGATATCTTGACATCCCAGACGGCGTGATCATCGATATCGATGTGCTCAATAAGTATCCTAAGGAGAAAACCGTCCTCTTGACGACCGGCAGCCAGGGCGAGCCGATGTCGGCCCTCTCGAGAATGGCGTACTCCGACCACAGAAAGGTCGAGGTCGGGCCCGATGACTTTATCATCATCTCGGCGAATCCGATCCCGGGCAACGAGAAAATGGTCGGCGCGGTCGTGAATGAGTTGCTCAAAAAGGGTTGCACCGTCGTCTACGAGTCGATGTATGAGGTGCACGTCTCCGGCCACGCCTGCCAGGAGGAACTTAAACTCATTCAGGGCGTGACGAAACCAAAGTATTTCATTCCGGTCCACGGCGAGCAGAAACATTTACGACGTCACGCCAAGCTTGCTAAGGCTATGGGCCTCAAGGATTCGGACATTTTCATCGGCGACATCGGTGACGTCATCGAGATAAATCAGGACTACATGAAGCACATCGGGAAGGTGCAGGCCGGCCGAATATTGGTCGATGGCTTGGGCATCGGCGACGTTGGTAACATTGTGCTGCGCGATAGAAAACATCTCGCTGAGGACGGCTTGATTGTCGTTGTTTGCACGATGGATTTCGCAAATGGTCAGATCGTTTCGGGTCCGGATATTGTTTCGCGCGGGTTCGTCTACGTGAGAGAGGCTGAGCCGCTTATGGGTGAGGCCAAGGCCAAGGTCGTTCGCGTTCTCAATGACTTCAACGCCGAGGGCGTGCGCGAGTGGGGCCTCATGAAGAACAAGATTCGCGACGATTTGTCCAAGTTCTTCTACGAGAGGACCAAGAGAAGTCCGATGATTTTACCGATAATTATGGAAATTTAAGTTAGCAACATAGTATTCTAGGGAGTGCTTGGGGTAAGATCTAGTGGCGCCGCGAGCCGCCGAAGGCCCCGCAGGGGCCTTCGGCCACCCCCGGATTCAACAAAGTTGAATC
>JAZQJR010000200.1:0-1785 GCA_045541715.1 Acutalibacteraceae bacterium | reverse complement strand
CTTATCACACACAACTTGCGCCTAGTTGTGTACATCGCGAAAAAGTTTGACTCAACCGGAGCGAACGTTGAAGACCTAATTTCTATCGGGACAATCGGGCTCATCAAGGCCGTCAACACGTTTTGCCCGGAGAAAAATATCAAGCTCGCGACGTATGCCTCCAGGTGCATTGAGAACGAGATTTTGATGTTCTTGCGCAAGAGCTCGCAAATGAAAAATGAGGTCTCCATCGATGAACCACTAAACGTAGACTGGGACGGAAATGAGCTGCTTTTGTCGGACATTCTAGGCAGCGAGCAGGATGTCGTTAACAAGCGCATTGAGCAGGAGGTCGAGTGTCAAGTTCTGCTCAACGCCGTGTCAAAACTTTCCAGTCGAGAGCGCAACATCATGGAGTTAAGGTTCGGTTTGGCCGGAAACCAAGAGCATACGCAAAAAGAAGTCGCTGACTCACTTGGAATATCACAGTCATACATATCACGACTCGAAAAAAAGATAATCGAGCGCCTGAAAAGAGACCTAGAAAGGGTGTGCTAAGATTTCACAAATGATATGAGCCCTCAACGCAATTTGCGTCCAGGGCCTCTAAATTTGGTGGACGATAACGGACTCGAACCGCTGACCCTTCGCACGTCAGGCGAATGCTCTACCAGCTGAGCTAAACGTCCACAATTCACTTTTGAAGCGGAATTTCTTACCGTAGGATAATTATATAACTTGAGTTTCAGAATGTCAACGCATATAATTGTGGTGATATAAAAAAATTGGATGGGAGCCGGCGAAATGGAACTAAAAACGGCGAGTTTGCTAAGCCTGGAAAGAACAATCGCAAGCGAGCTATTTGTAAACGAGGATAGACCTTGGAATGTGCTGCCTAAGATTTCCCAATTTATACTCGAACTTGGAAAGCAACTCGACTTGGAGAAATTCGACAAATTAGCGGATGTTATTTGGATTGCCAAGAGTGCGAAAATTAGTAAAACCGCTTGCTTAAATGGACCTTTAATTGTGGATGAAAATGCAGAAATTCGACATTGCGCGTACATAAGAGGCTCTGTTATTGTAGGAAAAAACACAGTTGTCGGCAATTCGACGGAGGTAAAAAATTCTATTTTATTTGATGGGGTCCAGGTGCCACACTACAACTATATTGGCGATTCAATTTTGGGACACAAAGTGCACATGGGCGCTGGTAGTATTACCTCAAACGTAAAATCGGATAAAAGTCTTGTTAAAATTTCTTGCGATGGAGAAAAAATCGACACTGGGCTCAGAAAGCTCGGTGCAATTCTTGGTGACTGCGTTGAAATAGGCTGTAATGCTGTATTAAATCCAGGGACAATTATCGGCAAAAACAGCTCGATCTATCCTCTTTGTTCAGTCCGAGGCGTTGTGCCAGAAAATTGTATTTATAAGTCTTCATGTAAAATAGCAAAAAAAACTTAAAAAAAGTACTATATGAACTCTTTACTGGGGGGAACAAATAACTATATCGATAGATTTATTGACTTGAAAGGCTAAATAAAGGAACGTCGTTAAATCTGGCAATAAGCGTTCCTAATTCAAACTTGTCTTTTTTGAGCGCACAAGAATGTCACATTTCATCGAGCTCAATTACGATGCTATCGTCAATTGGAGCTGGTTTGGAATAGTTCTTTTCTGCAAATGTTTTCACCCAAACGAATGCCGAGTGAACGTTGACCTTAAAAAACTTGGCGATGGTTTTGAACGAATAGCCGTGCGCGTACATCCACACCGCCAGAAGTTTTTCTTGTTTGCTCCTCC
>JAZQJR010000199.1:0-5815 GCA_045541715.1 Acutalibacteraceae bacterium | reverse complement strand
CACAACTAACGGCAGATAGCGGCTATCAAGGTCTTACAAAATCTCATGCGAATTTCAGTTCGCCGAAAAAGTCTAACAAAAATCATCCTTTATCGACACGAGACCGAAAACAGAACAGAAATATCTCAAGAAAGCGTATCTCTGTTGAGCATTTGATCGCCTTCGATAAGCAATTTCGTAATCGAAGGAAACGTTTTTCGTTGATCGCTGGTATTTGCAATTTTGAACAACTTTCTTAATTTCGCAAGAAGGCTATTGAACACACCAGCCTGAGTGGCTGTTTGGCCGAGTTCTCTGTGTTGTTTTCTTATCAGACTTTTAGCCATAAGCGTCTTTTGTGTCAGCTTATAAAATTTAGCAAACCCGCTCGAGGTCTCTTTTCAGGCGCTCGATTATCTTTTTTTCGAGCCGCGATATGTATGATTGTGATATTCCTAACGAGTCGGCGACTTCCTTTTGCGTATGCGCTTGTTTGCCGGCCAAGCCGAACCTCAGCTCCATGATGTTACGCTCTCGGCTGGAAAGTTTCGACACGGCGTTGAGCAAAACTTGACACTCTACCTCTTGCTCGATGCGCTTATTTACAACATCCTGCTCGCTGCCGAGGATGTCCGACAAAAGCAGCTCATTGCCGTCCCAGTCCACGTTGAGCGGCTCATCGATGGAGACCTCATTTTTCATCTGCGAGTTTTTACGCAAGAACATCAAAATTTCGTTCTCGATGCACCTGGAGGCATACGTCGCGAGCTTGATATTTTTCTCCGGGCAAAACGTGTTGACGGCCTTGATGAGCCCTATTGTCCCGATGGAAATCAAATCTTCCACGTTCGCTCCGGTTGAATCAAACTTTTTTGCGATGTACACAACCAGACGCAAGTTGTGCGTTATAAGCGGCTCGCGCGCACCGTAAACACCACGCTGGATATCGGACATAATTTTAAGTTCTTGCGCCTTGGTGAGCGGTGGTGGCAGCGTTTCTGAGCCATTTATGTAGTGAATGCCTTCGACGAGGTTTAATTTCCAAAGGACTTTTAATATGTGAATTCTGATTTTTTTTGTGAAGTTTGTCATAATTACCCCTCTACTCAATGAGCTCGGCGCCGATCAAAGCCTGATACCCATCATTAAATATTTTTTCGTTGCAAACTGCAATATAAGCCTCTTTTTTTTCGCCATAAATCTCAATAAAATCCGCCTTAAATGCCGGAAATAAGCCATCTCCTGCGACTGTCTTAAACGGGATAAGTCGAATATTTTTAAGCCCGTCATTAGCATTTATGTTTTGCCAAGAAAGATTTTTACTATGTAAGGAAAATTGCGCTTTTATCGCCGGTGGAGCTAGACTTTCAACGAAATCATAGCTAGCGACGACAACCGGAACGCCAGAAAATGGTTCTTTTAGCGTGTTTCCGGTGTCCACTTTGGCTTTTAGCGCAACAGTTTTTCCATTGGCTCGTATCAATATTTCGTAACTTAGCGAGGAAATTTCTCGTGTGCCGGTGAAAATTTTCATTGCGCGTATTATCAAGTAGGCTATAAATGTAACAATCACCAAAAATATCGGCGATATGTTAAAATAAATCATGTTATTGTTAAGCAAGATGCCGTTTGGTGCGACAAAGTACCATAGGCAAAAAATTACGCCACCAAAAAGAAAATTTACTCCAAAAAAGGTTGCAATATTTCTTAAAAAAGCCTTTAAAGAGACGAATTCAAAGGCCACAAGCACAATGGAGATGGACATCGCAAGCTTAATAACTGCCGACAGCAAGCCGTTTATTGGCGGTAATAATATGACCAGCGAAAATAAGCTTCCAATTAGCGCTGCAAAAATAAACCGTTTTCGCGCAGGCGCCATGTTTAAAATCTTGGCGACCGTCAGCAGCAAAAAGTAATTTACGAAAAGGTTTATCGAGATTAGAACGTCTATGTATATGGTTTGCCTCATATCGACCTCCAGACAAAGCGTTTTCTGCGTTTAATTATCGCTTAAATCTGATGTAGTTTTTGTCGCAAAGAGGCTTTTGGCTTGAGATATAACTAGAGCGAGTCGTCAATAAAGCTTGACTGCACGCCGCTAAAATCAACAAAAGCCAAGTGCCGTTGGCATCGAATTCTGGCGAAAAGCACAGGGGTTGGCATTTTGAATTAAAGAAGGCAATTTATGGTGATTGAGGAAGCAGTTCTTAAAATCTTGCTTTCGCGGTTTGGGGAATATTGCCATTTCCATCAACAACTCAATTGGTTGCCAACACAATATAGCTAAGTTTTATTGATGACACGCTCTAAAACACCAACGAAGAGGGAGACACCAAAAACTGAGCACAGAAAACTTGCTGTGTTTCCCGCTCCATCGAAATGATTGATTTGAGGATGTTCCTTTACGTGGCCTTTCATGTCAATAAATCTATTGATATGGTTATTTAACCAACACTCCCGAAAATAGTACCCAGGAAAGAAAAAACGTCATACCTTAGAGCGCGTAGTCAACAAATTTGTGGCATTCGCCATCAAAAAGCTACACATAGTACAAAAAACAACATTTAGATTCAACAAAAGCAAAAAACGCATTTTAATTGGTGGTGAACGAGGTTTCTCAAAGACAAATACAATCATATCTTCGAAAACTAGTGATATGTACCAATCTTTTCGATTGCGCGCTCTCAAAAAACAAATGTTGATAAATCCTGAAAACGAAGAAATTATTTCTTTGGCGTTCGCAAAAGAGAAAGTTCATGATTTTCAACTATTTAAAAGCAGAAAAATCCGATTGAAACCAGGAGCGCAACTGACGACCGATAGCAGCTATCAAGGACTTACAAAGTTGCATGCGAATTCCTTTTTACCAAAAAAAGTCTACCAAAAAGCATCCTTTATCGACGTAAGACCGAAAAGAAAACAGAAACATCTCAAGAAAACGTATCGCTGTTGAGCTCGTGATCGCCTTAGTTAAGCGCTTCCGAATTCTTTCAGAACTCTATCGCAACCGAATGAAACGCTTTTCTCTACGTTTTTCTTTTATCGTTGGTATTTGCAATTTTGAACAACTCTATTAACTTCGCAAGAGATCTAATTAAAAACAAGTGTCAAAAAGCTTTGAAGTAAACAACTTCACTTAATATTTTCCATTCGTAAAAATTTCAGTCATCTACATATTTTAGCAACGCACATTAATTAGCATTAAATGACAACGCTTTATCCAACCAAGCATCAGCAATATCTAAAGCCTGGTATAAACCGTTACGTTTGCACTGTTTCATCAACTTTTTTCTAGGACTTAAATCCGGGTTTGTATCTAAAAGTTGGATTGTAATGTTATCAGATGCAGCTGACTCAGAAAAACTTTTCTCATCTGAAGCCTCAATTTTGATTACACATTTATCTGAAATATTCCCGTAATAAATGGTGTTTCTGCTCCGCACTAACGGCCTATTTCTAAAAATAGTTACTTTAGTTGAAATAGTTTTTGTAGACAAAGTTGCTCCTCCTATCAAAAAGCTCAAAGGCATAAAAGATTACTTAATGTTCAAATACGACTTAACAAGAGCCTTTAATAGATCATCTCTGTCAATTTTGCAAATCAAGGCACGTGCGTTGTTGTGAGTCGTAATATAGGTCGGATCTTCCGACAAAATGTAGCCTACAAGCTGGTTTATCGGGTTGTAACCTTTTTCTCGTAGAGCATTATAGACTAAGTCTAAGGTACATCGAATAGCTTCGTTTTTGCTTTCCTCAATGGAAAAGGTCTCGGTTTTATCTAACATAACTGGCTCCCCCTTCAAATTATAATACACTGAATTGTTTTTCTTTTCAATCCGCAAAAGAGAAAAGGAGCGCTCCAATCTAGCTGATGAAAATCTTTTCAAAGTAAAAATTTCTCTAATCAAAAACGTTCTGTGCGGGTTTTATAGTTTTATGTCGTTAAATTTTTGGGGACGCCAACTAAATAATCACATCGATAGATTTATTGACATGAACGGCCACATAAATGTGGAGTGTTTCTAAAATAATCAAATGTGGTATAGTAGGGAAAAATGGCAGTGTAGATATATACAAGTGCAAAAAGTGCTAATCAAATGAATACGTAAAAGCCGGTTTTGTAAAGGGTGAACAGCGTTACAAATGCAAAAAATGCGGTTGACAATTTGTTCCTACAAGGCAGAAAGGACGAAGCAAGAAAAACTCCTGGCGGTCTGGATGTATGCACATGGATATTCGTTCCGAACCATCGCCAAGTTTTTTAGGTCAACGTTCACTTGGAGTTTGGTTGGGTGAAAACGTTTGAAAAAGCAACTAGACCACTTGCGAAAATAAACATGCAGCATGGGTATTGCTAAAATTCGATATGCAGTGTAAAATAAAAGCATGGACAAAGAACTTAAATGCCCGAAATGTGGGAGCGAAAAACGAGTAAAAAAGCGGATTCAACAATAAAAACAGCGATATTTGTGCAAAAAATGTAGATGTCACTACACGGTAAGCAAGCGCGGCTACCCGGAGCATATTAGGCGAAAAGCAATACAGTTGTATTTGGAAGGAAATGGCTTTAGGAGGATCGAAAGAATTCTTAAGGTTCGCCATGTTTCTGTCATAAACTGGGTAAAAAAAGCCGGCGCGAAGTTAAAAAAAGTTCCTAAAAAAGACGAAAAAGTCGATGTTTTGGAGCTCGGTGAGTTGTGCGTAAATTTAAAAAAACATTTTGCTCTGGACAGCAATAGACCGCGACACAAAGCGGCTTGTTGGTTTTTAAATTGGCACTCGAGAAACAAAACACTTCCAAAAACTCGCGGATAAAATTAGCCATATTGACGCAAGATTTTATGCGTCTGACCATTGCTATGCCTACAATTTCATCGACCCGGCCAAACATCTCAATGGAAAGGCACACACGTACACCGTCGAGCGCATGAATAGGCTGTTGCGTCATTATCTTGCGAGGTTTGCTCGAAAAATTTACTGCTATTAGAAAAGCCTGCAGATAACCAAGTACTCACTTTTATTGTTTATGCATAGGGAGCTTGTTGAATATATGAAAATTTAGCAATGCCAAATTTCGTATCCGTCCGTTGACGGAACCTCTGAGAAAAGGAGCACGGCGCAAGATAAAAGCACTAAATTAGGTTCCAGTTGTGTGCTTAATTTTACAGGAAATTCATGTGGCTCGAGGATTTTATTTTTTGTTTTTACATATCGTTGTAAATTTATCATCGCGTCGGTCGCTGTGAGGCTAGAAAAAGTTAACGTGCTTTTAGCGTCAATGCCATAGGTTAGTACAACTTGATCGGTTTTTTTCAAACATTTTATTGCGCGCGAGTTTTGGCTATCAATTATGTGAAAAAAGTTTTCTGAGATTTTACTTGCATCGATGTGCTTGAAATAACTCTTAAAGAGAAAAATCCCGTTAATATTTGTCGTTAATGGCAATTTATTTGTATCATATACATAAAACTTTGGCTTGCAATTTTTAGATATACAGATTAATTTACTTGAGCTGAAAAATTGGACTCCGCCGTACTTTGCAAGTGTTTTCAGCAAAGTGTCGCTTATAGTCGTATCTTTTTCGTCACCGTAAACAATAATATTCATCGTTTTTGCACCTTTTCTTAAAGGATCCGTAAGTACGCTGACTTTATTTTTATCAAATCAAGGCTGTGTATTCGCAAGTTAGGTACAGAGTCTCGTGTGTTGAGATTTATCTTAGCTTGGCCGGTACGGCCGAGAGGCCAAAGAAAATAACATTTATTTACTTTGTATTAAAGAGCCCAACGAAGTTGCGCTCTTTAATGGCAGAAGGCCCTGCGGGCCTTCTGCGACA
>JAZQJR010000198.1:0-5438 GCA_045541715.1 Acutalibacteraceae bacterium | reverse complement strand
TGAGCGTGTCGATAACGACAACTTTGATATGTGGCGCACCGCTGTTGATGCTCGCGAGAATCGCCATGATTTGGTTCTGGTCATCAGTCCGCGAGTAGTTTTTGCTGTCGCGGTTGTAATCGCGCATCCAGCCGCGCCACGAAAGCCCCTTGCCGTCAGCGTCGATTATGTAAGTGGTTGCCGGGTCGAGTTTGCGTAAGCTGGTTGTCTTGCCGCTGCCAGACTCGCCCATGATGCCTATAACAGTTGCCATGTTTACACCTCCTAGAAATAGTCTCTCGTGATGGTTTCGAACGTCTCACGCCCTTCAAACTCGATATAGGTGTGGTTGTTGCGTTCATCGAATATCGAGATTCGCGACGGCTGCTGCTTAGGCAAGTGGACAATCAAGCTATTGATTCCATCGTGAATCATTGCGCGTTGAAGCTGCCAAATAGCCGCTTCGGTATTCGGCGGCAAGTAATAGCGCTTCTTGCTGAATTCGGGGTCACTCATAACAAACCCCTTCCAGCCAATCGCCGTTAATCAGGTAGAGCGCGTGCGGCTCGCCGTCTGCATCGACGTAGTTAAATTGCGCCCCGACTAGCGGGTAATTGTGCGAGTGCATAACGTCCACTATCCCGCGCAAGTGGTAGCGCATCAACGCGGGGATTTCAGGCCGCGTGTAGATAGATTTCTCGGGCATCTAAAACACCGCCCAATGAAGCAAGATAGCGCCGAAAGTGGACGCATAAAGAAGCGCGGCGATAAGATAGCCGCATGATAAACTATTAGCGTCCTCCGAACCGTGGACATTGGCGCGGTTATTGTTGCAGCAATGCCGCGCCGCTTTCGTTTTATCGGTCATTTTTCGACCTCCTTTGCAATCTCGAAACGATCAACACCAAGCACCCGCTAGCCCGTCCACTCAGCCGCCCTTACACATCGGAGGTGGCGGCAACATGAAAGTACGCTGGTCAGCAAGAGAACGAATGCCCGACTAAAGGGAAGGATTCCGCAACCTCACGCCCGAGGGAAGCACGCGCCCGAGTAAGGAGGTAAGACGCGCAGAGCGAGTGGACGTGTTAGCGAATGCTCGGTTATAACTCCATCGTTACACGCTACTTGCCGTCGTGCTACTGCATCTAATATGCTCGCATCCATATACCGTTTTCTCTCGGCGGCTGGTAGGTCATCGCAAGCAGTCACGGCACTTTATGGCGTACACGCGGAACGATGGTCTGTGGTTGTCAATGTGCGGATTCTTGATATGCGGGTGAATCGGGTCTAGCTCGTGCTCATGAGGTAATCGAGCGTTGCGTCAGGCATGAACGTTTCTCGAATGTCCACAACTTCAGGAACAGTGAACGGAACACGCCCATTCAGCTTCGCATTAAGATTGCTAGTGGACATATCGAGATGTTCGGCTACCTGCGCCTGCGTGGTGCCTACTCGTTTCATTTCGGCAATCAAATTGAGGTACTTACCAATTGCTTGTGTCATGCTTTCACCTCCTTACCAAAATTGGTAACTGGGATTAGCTTATACCTGTTTTGGTAAATGTCAACGGGACAGCGCAAACCAATTACCAGAAATGGTAAAATCTGCACATTACCGAAAATGGGGGTAATCAATGGGAACGAAAGAAGATGTGGCGCGTGAAGCGATTAAGGCTAAATTCGGTAGCGTGCCGAAAATGTCAAAAGCTACTGGCATTCCCGCAACGACTATCTACCATGCTCTAGATCGTGGATTAGACAACACGACAACGCGCATCCGCACGCAAATTGAAACAGCGCTATTCGAGGTGCCGAATCACGGCGATAGCGTGCAACACGACGAGCTAACCGATGATGAGCGCGAGCTATTAGCCTACTATCGCTCATTGTCCGCCAAGGGGAAACATGCCGTCCTTATTGGCTTAAAAGATTATGCGAACAATTAATAAAAAGGGTGCGCCATTCAGGGTTAAATTAGGGGGTTATGATGCATCTCGAAAAAATAGATATACAGAGAATAGCCGCGATAGACACAGCGCGTTTTATCTGTTTGGACACCGAAACGACCGGGTTAGAGTCAGACGACGAGGTGTTATCTCTTGCGATTGTCAATCAAGACGGGCAAATACTGTTTAACCACCTAGTCAAACCGCGTAGCAAAAGGCGCTGGCCGAATGCTGAGAAGATTCACGGTATAAAATGGCAAGATGTTAAAGACGAACGCGAACTTGTTAAATACGCAGATGATATTAATAGAATTCTTGCATCGGCACCGTTAATCGTTGGTTATAACATCGGTTTTGACTTAGCCAAATTACGCGCAAGCGGTTTAATAATCCCAAACTATCACACGTTCGACTTAATGCGCGAATACGCCAAAGCGCACGGCGAATGGATGGAATCAAAAAATGATTACAAATGGGAGAAATTAACGACTTGTGCATCACACTATGGTTATGTGTATAACGCGCACGATGCGTTAAACGATGCTCGCGCAACTGCGTTTTGTCTAAAAATGCTTGTCAACGAATGCCGTGAAATTGTAGCAACCGACGAGAAAAAAGAATCATCTAAGCAAAAAGCCATATGCGTTATGCTGCTTGTTGTCGCCGCATTGTTTGCTTTGATGGCGTTGTCGTTTTTGCTTGATGGCGATATTGAAATGATTGTTTTTTGCGCGGCAATTGCCGCAATTTCTGGCTACTTCGGAATAAAACGATTAAGAACTTCATAAAAAGTCGAGCCGCACCCCTCGCCAAAGAAATGCGGCTCTAGCGCTTACCTAGGAAGCAAGCAGGAGAATAATACCATGATTATCCGTGGGAACGGCTCTATACAGCCGCTAGAATCCAAACCGAAATACAAATGCCGCAAATGGCGGCTTTTCGTAAACACCGAATGCGGCAAGAAATCGCGGGTATTTTGTGGCACGTGGACGGAAGCGCGTAACGCCCTAGAAGCGTTCAAAAGCGAACTGGCCGAACAAGTACCGCTTGCGGCTGAATTAGGCGCTTATATGGCTTCGTGGCTAGCGTACCGCGAGAATTTAGGCACGCTCGCACCCGGCACAATCGCGAACAACAAGCGCGAAATCGCCGCGATCATGCGTAGCCCGTTGTCCACTTTCCCGCTCGATTCGATAACGCCGACTGATTGCAAAAACGCGCTTTTATGGATTAAGCATCACCCGGCACGCAAAGACGGTGAACTTAGCAATACGACGATGAATAAAATCTTTATTACGCTAGCTTCAATCCTCTCGCAAGCCGTGGACGATGAACTAATCCCGCGCTCGCCAATGGCGCGGATTCAAGCGCCGAAACCTGATACCAAAGAGAAACGCGCTTTAACGCC
Source organism: Acutalibacteraceae bacterium (assembly GCA_045541715.1). Taxonomy (GTDB): domain Bacteria; phylum Bacillota; class Clostridia; order Oscillospirales; family Acutalibacteraceae; genus CAG-557. The sequence continues at coordinate 2,106 of JAZQJR010000198.1, read as the reverse complement.
TGATGAATTAATGGCGTTTGTCCACTCCCTTAGCGACCTAAAGCTAGACGGTCGAGTTATGGCGCTGTACATGATTAGCCTGCTAGGTTTGCGCCGCGCGGAAGCGTGCGCGTTGTACGATACAGACGTGGACGCTAAAGCCGTGCACGTTCGCCGTGCGGTCAAAGAGCGCGACGGCTCGATTGCAGAGCCGAAATCAGCCGCTTCTAAGCGCGTTTTACCCGCCCGCGCACTCCTAACCGCAAAAGTGGACGAATGGCGCTGTAATCGCCCCACAAGCGCCCTGACGCTATGCTGTAACACCCATGGCGGTGTGTTGCGTCCGCAACTGCTGCAAAGATGGTGGACAGGTGATAGCACGCATCACGGCATACGCGACGAACTGGGCGCGTCTGGTATAACGCTTCATCAGCTACGGCATAGCAATCTATCGATGATGGCGCGGCATTTATCGCCGTATGACTTACAGCGATATGCAGGCTGGTCAAGCATCGAACCCGCTAAAGTCTACGTCCACTCCGATTTAAGCCAACTCGAACGCGCCATTTCCGAAATCTACAGCTAACCAGGCACATTTCGAGCACATAAAAAAAGAGCAGGCCACCGCGTAAAGCGATGACCTGCGAAATCTTCTGGTCGGGTGGACAGGATTTGAACCTGCGACCTGATAACTAATAAGCGTCTGACCTGCGATAATAACGAAATTGTGCTGAAAACGCTAGTTATAAACTCGCAGGTCAGCACGCCGCCGAGTTAAAAAGCCGTCAGGAAAGCACGCGCTGGTTACACGAATGCTAGCGCGATTGCCAACCCGATATACAGCACGCCTAACCCGATGACCATAGCGCCGATAATGTGTCACATTATTGCTTCATCCGCTTCGCGGTATCGTCGTTTACAGCCTTGGCAACCGCTGCAACGTCCACGCCGCCGACTTTAATCTTTTTGACTTCCGCTTGGAGCGTGTTAACTTTCTTTGTCAGCTCGTCAAGCTTCGAGCTGATACCGAGCACACAGTTATACATGTTCCCGCCCGGTGCCGAACCTTCCCAATTGTATTCCCAAACATCAGCAGGCCGCATATCGTCACCTTCCAATCGTTCTTGAACGTCGTTTTTGAATTCTTCCCAACTGCGCCCGAATTCTTCGAAGTAGCCTATCGGGTCTGTATGGTCAGAGCCGCCCCATTTAAGCGTGCAGTCGTAGTGACTAAGCAAGCGATCAATTCCCCAACCGCGCTTGCTTAACTGCCACGCCGCCCACTCAACGCCTAAATCCCAGACAGCGTTGAAATCGGCCTGATTCGTCGCGTGACACAATTCGATGCCGACAACGTAAGGATTACCATTGCCGACTTGCCAGCAAACTTCATCCTCTGGGACACAGTAATAACAATCCCCCGTCCAATCGCCGACATAGTGGACAGGCAAGCCACCGCCGCCGCGCCACCAATTAACTAGGTTAATCGCAGGTGCGCCCGGGCCTGCCGTCTCGTGAATCACGACATACGACGGATTGAGCCGCCCATGACCGCCGAAACCAAGCAGCGCGTTAATCACTCGCATTCGTACCACCGTCCACTTGGTTAGCGTGGATGATGTGCGCGTCATCGAGAATCACGAACAGCGGGTTTTCGCTTAATCGCGGATTAATCCGCGTGGCAATTTCCATCAAGCTAGCTATTTCCATCACGATTAACGCAACGCCTACCACCATCATTGCGCCGCCTGCGGGAATATCGAACGGCAATTCAATGCCGCCGTACAGCAGCGCGTCTATAACATCCGCAACGAGGATGAACGCGAATTCGCTGCATTTGTGCGCGATGCCCTCGCGGATTTTCGTTGACTGAAAATTATGCTGAACGATCGCGCCGAGCATACCGAATACCAAATCGGCAACAATCAGGATGCTAACCGCAACTAGCATAACCTGCACCGCCGTGCTTTCATGAATCGGTGCCCAGAATGCGTATAACCATATAGGTTGGTTCATTATTCCTCACTTTCGCCGTCAGCAGGAATGGACGTTTCGACCGGTTCAATCGGCGTGAGCACGTACCCGCCGTCGCTGTCCCGCGTGATTACGTGCGTGGCGTTGCCCTCG
>JAZQJR010000197.1:0-16373 GCA_045541715.1 Acutalibacteraceae bacterium | reverse complement strand
GTTGAGCGCGGGGCGGCCCGAGGGCCCCCAGGGCCTCCGGCGCCTCGCGGCGCCAAGCGGTTCGATTAGGGCACTCCATCGCGAGCCATCACTTCAGGATTAGCTCAACCGGGCAATGATCGCTGCCCATCACCTTGTCGTGGATTATCGAGTCAGCCACGCGCTCTTTTAGCCGCTCCGACACGATAAAGTAGTCGATGCGCCAACCCGCGTTGTTGGCTCGGGCGTTGAACATGTACGACCACCAGGTGTAAATCGAGGCTCTGTAGGGGTACAGGTAACGGAATGTGTCGACAAATCCCGACGACAAAAGTTGCGTCATTTTGCCCCTCTCCTCGTCTGAGAAGCCTGCATTTTTATGGTTCGAGGCTGGATTCTTAAGGTCAATTTCATTATGCGCAACATTCAAGTCACCACACAAAATTACCGGTTTTTTCTCATCAAGGTGCAAAAGGTAGTCGCGAAAAGCGTCCTCCCACTTCATCCGATATTCAAGCCGCGCCAAGCCTCGTTGAGCATTCGGCGTATAGCAGTTGACCACAAAAAAGTCGTCCATCTCCAAGGTTATCACGCGCCCCTCGTGCGAGTGCTCCTCCACATCGATGTCATAAGTTACATTTAGCGGCTTGCATTTTGTGAAAATCGCCGTCCCCGAATACCCTTTTTTCTCCGCGCTGTTCCAATATTGGTGATAACCATCAAAGTTTATCTCAGCTTGCCCCTCTTGCATCTTCGTTTCTTGTATGCAAAAAATGTCCGCGTTTATCTTTCTAAAAAAATCCTCAAAACCCTTATTCAAGCACGCCCGCAAGCCATTTACGTTCCAAGAGATTAGTTTCATAGTCGCTTCTCCACGTCTTTTTGTTGAGGCCATTATAACATGGAAAACTTTTGGCCGACAAGGCGAAGTAACAATTGGAAATTCCATAGTTATATGTTTATAGGCTCTGTTTCTCCCTGAAACGTAGACCTAAAAGTTTGCTCAAATGTGATTTTCAACAGAAGCTGTATTTGACTTAATCATAAACACACAAAGCCACTACACCATCGACTATTGACAGTAGTCTCGAATAATTGCTTTCTGCAATTTTTCACCCAAACAAAGCCAGAATGAACGTTGACTTAAAAAAACTTGGCGATAGTTCTGAACGAATAAACATGTGCGTACATCCAGACCGCAAGGCGTTTTTTCTTGTTTTCTTCTTCATTTGTATCTTGTGGGAACAAATTGGAAACCACACTTTTTGCAGTTGTACGTATCTACTCCTTCCGTTTTTTCCATTATACCGCGTTCGATTATCTAAGCAGCGCTCCCATCGCTACCTAAAAACCGCTTTTTTTACGTCTTTCTTTGATCGCGGGTATTTGCAATTTTGAACAACTCTCTTAATTTCGCAAGAGGGCTAATCTATTTGCTCGTGCTAACAAGGATTTTCCTCGCCAGAAATCCGAATTTTGTTTTTCGAGTTTTGTTAAATGCTCGACTAGGCCCCCCCTGAAGTCCTGATTCCTTGACAAGCCTGGAAAATTTACGCTAGGATAAAATGGTAAGCGATGCAAATGGAGGAATTTTCAGAGCTATGGAATTAAAGGCAAGAAACTACGGGAATGAAAGTATTTCCTCGCTGAAGGGCGCGGATAGAGTGCGTAAGCGACCGGCGGTTATATTTGGTTCGGACGGGATCGAGGGTTGTCAACACTCGGCGTGTGAGATTTTATCCAACTCAATTGACGAGGCTCGAGAGGGCTTTGGCAACGAAATAACGGTCACTTTATTTGAAGATCATTCGATCGAGGTCGAAGATCATGGCCGTGGCATTCCGGTAGATTTTAACAAAAATGAGAACAAGTTCAACTGGGAGCTTGTTTTTTGTGAGCTATACGCAGGAGGAAAATATAACAACACATCGGCGCAAAACTATGAATATTCGCTTGGCTTAAATGGCTTGGGCCTTTGCTCGACGCAGTATTCATCGGAATATATGGACGTCGAGATAAAACGTGATGGCTTCATCTACTCGTTGCACTTCGAGAAAGGCGAAAACGTTGGTGGTCTAAAGAAAGAACCTTACATCGGAAAAGATACCGGCACGAAAATCCGTTGGAAGCCCGACTTTGAGGTCTTTACGGACATCGACATTCAGCCGGAGTACTTCTTGGATATAATCAAGCGGCAAGCCATCGTCAATGCGGGTCTTAAGTTCATTTTCCGAGTGCAAGCGGGCGAAACCTTCGAGACTGCAGAATTTATTTATGAGAACGGCATCGTCGACCACGTTAGGGAGCTTGTCGGCGAAGATTTCTTGACGCCTGTGCAATTTTGGGCGGGCGAGAAAAAGGTCCGCGACCGCGAGGACAAGCCATTCTACAAGACGAAAATAAGCGTCTCTTTTGCCTTCTCGAATAGGGTGAGCTTGGCCGAGTACTACCACAACTCGAGCTGGCTCGAGCACGGCGGCGCCCCCGAAAAGGCCGTCCGCAACGCCTTCGTCTACCAGATCGACGCCTACCTCAAGCAGAACGGCAAATACACAAAAAATGAGAGCAAAATCACCTTAGCGGACGTCGAGGACTGCCTCGTGATTGTGGTTTCGTCGTTTTCGAATGTCACCTCGTACGAGAACCAGACCAAAAAATCCATCACCAATAAGGGCATCCAGGACGCGATGGTCGAGATGTTCCGCCATCAGCTGGAGGTCTACTTCATCGAGAACCCGCTCGACGCCGAGAAAATCGCCGCTCAAGTGCTTGTGAATAAGCGCAGCCGCGAGGACGCCGAGAAAACTCGCCTCAACATAAAGAAAAAGCTGACCAGCAACATGGACATCACCAGCCGCGTGGCCAAGTTCGTCGACTGCCGCAGCCGCGATGTCGCTGAGCGTGAGCTTTTCATCGTGGAGGGCGACTCGGCATTGGGCGCCTGTAAGCAGGCTCGAGACCCGAATTTTCAGGCGATTATCCCGATTCGCGGCAAAATTTTGAACTGCCTGAAGGCCGACTACAACAAGATTTTCAAGAGCGACATCATTACCGACCTCATCAAGGTGCTGGGCTGCGGCGTCGAGATTAAGTCCAAGGCGAATAAGGATCTGGCCTCGTTCGACATCAACCTCCTGCGCTGGAACAAGGTCATCTTGTGCACGGACGCCGACGTCGACGGCTTCCAGATTCGCACGCTGCTCCTCACGATGATATACCGCCTCACGCCAAGCCTCATCGAGGCCGGCAAGGTTTTCATTGCGGAGTCGCCGCTTTATGAGATTAACACCAAGGACGAGACTTATTTTGCCTACACCGAGAAGGAAAAAGACGATTTTATCGCGCAAATTGGCGCGCAAAAGTATACAATTCAGCGCTCGAAGGGACTCGGTGAGAACGAGCCTGACATGATGAACTTGACGACGATGAATCCGAGTACTCGCCGCTTGATTAAGGTTATGCCCGAGGACGCCGAGCGGACAGCTCAGATGTTCGATGTGCTGCTGGGCGACAACATCACCGGCCGCAAGGAATTCATCGTGGAGAATGGCCATCTGTACATCGACGTGGCGGACGTTAGCTGAGGAATGCAAAACAAGATTGTGGAGTGAACAAAGTTGGCATCGAAAAGAAAGACGAATCCGAAAAGTTTAAGTAGTGTGAGTAGAAGTCACGGCGTGATAAATGGCGCCGGCGAAATCGTTGAACAGAAAATCGCGAACACTCTCGAGCAAAATTATATGCCGTATGCGATGAGTGTCATTCTTTCGCGCGCAATCCCCCAAATTGACGGTTTTAAGCCCTCACATAGGAAATTACTCTACACTATGTATAAAATGGGCCTTCTAGGTGCCTCCAGGACGAAATCTGCGAATATCGTCGGCCAAACCATGAAATTGAACCCTCACGGAGATAGTGCAATATACGATACGATGGTCCGCCTTAGTCGCGGATATGAGGCCTTATTGCATCCGTATGTCGATTCGAAGGGAAACTTCGGTAAATTTTACTCCCGCGATATGATGTGTGCAGCTTCTCGTTACACCGAGGCTCGTCTTGATGACATTTGCGAGGAGCTCTTTAAGGATATCGACAAGGACACGGTTGATTTCGTCGACAACTACGATAATACCCTCAAGGAGCCAACCCTTTTGCCGGCAAGTTTCCCGTCGTTTTTGGTCAACGCTAACACCGGCATTGCCGTAGGGATGGCGAGCTCGATTTGCCCATTTAACTTGCGCGAGGTGTGCAAGGCGACGATTATGCTGCTAAAGGATCCAGAGGCGGACATCTCAAAAGTGCTCTTAGCACCGGATTTTCCTGGCGGCGGAAGCATCATCTACGACGAAAAGGCCATGCGCGATATCTACCGGAGCGGCCGCGGCGGCGTGAGGGTGCGTGCGCGGTACACCTACGACAAGGCCCAAAATTGCATCGACGTCAGCAGCATCCCTCCGACGACGACTTCCGAGGCGATTATCGAAAAAATTATCGACCTTGTGAAGAAAGGCGCGCTGAGGGAAATCTCGGACATTCGCGACGAGACGGGCATCGACGGCCTGAAAATTACGATAGACCTCAAGCGCAACACCGACCCGGACAAGCTCATGCAGAAGCTCTACGACGCCACGCCGCTCGAGGACACCTTCTCGTGCAACTTCAATGTGCTCATAAACGGCGCGCCAAAGGTGCTCGGCGTCGCGGCCCTCATTAACGAGTGGATCGCTTTTAGGTTGACTTGCGTGAAGCGGAAAACTGCCTTTGACCTCGCGAAAAAGAAGAGCCGGATGCACCTTTTGGTCGGCCTTAAGAAGATTCTCGTGGACATCGACAAGGCGATCGAGATCATCCGCAACACCAAGGAAGAATCGATGGTTGTGCCGAACTTGATGGAGGGCTTTTCCATCGACGAGGAGCAGGCAGATTACGTCGCGGAGATAAAGTTGCGCCACCTGAATCGCGAGTACATCCTCAACAAGACCAACGAGATAGAAAAGCTCAAGGAGGCCATCGCGGAGCTGGAGGCCATCCTGAATGACGAGTCGCGCATCAAGGAAATCATCGCGCTCGAATTGTGCAGCGTCTCCGAGAAGTACGGCCGGCCGCGCAAGACGATGCTGATCTACAAGGAGGACATCCCGGCCTTCGAGGCGGTCGACGAGGTGCCCGACTACCCCGTGCACGTGTTCCTCACCAAGCACGGCTACCTCAAGAAGATCGCGCCGCAGTCGTTGCGCATGAGCGGCGAGCAAAAACTAAAGGATGGCGACAAAATCGCGCAAGCCATCGAGGCGAACAATAACTTTGATCTGTTGTTCTTCACGAACAAACATCAGGTCTACAAGGCCAAAGTCGCCAACTTTCAGGACTCGAAGGCCAGCTTGCTAGGCGAGTTTGTCCCCGTCAAGCTGGGCATGGACGAGGCCGAAGAGGTGCTTTACACGGTCGCGACGAAAAATTATAATGGGAACGTGTTGATTTTCTTTGAGAACGGCAAGGTCGCGAAAATCAGCCTGGAGGCCTACAAAACCAAGACCAACCGAAAGAAGCTCATTAACGCCTACTCGGATAAGTCGAAGGTCGTTGAGATTAAATATTTGCCAGCGGATGGCGACTTAGTCTTAACGTCATCGACCGGCCGAATGCTGATTTTGGACACCAACTTGCTGCAAGTGAAAACGACAAAGGCAACCCAAGGCGTATCCGTTATGAGCCTGAAAAAAGGCCAGCGCTTGCTGAAAGTTGCGGAATTGACGCCTGGAGAAATTGCTAACGAAGAAAAATATCGGCCTAAAAACCTACCTGCGGCAGGCAGCTTACCGAGCTCGAACTCGATGCAGGTAGAGCAATTGACTTTACAATAGGAGGCACCATTATGAGCATCAAAAAAGACTGGATGGAGCGGCAAATCGAGGCCATCTCCAACACAGTGGCGGCGATTTTATTCGGCAAGGACCAAGTTAAGGCGATCCTCGACATGGACGAGGAGGAGGACGCCGTCGCCGACATGGAGGAGGACCTCCTCGACAGGATGGTCAAAAAGGCGCTCATCGACGGGAACATTAACGAGGCGGAAAATTTGGTTTTTAACGCCATAGACCAAAATAAACGTAATCGCCGGTTGATGATTGCGCTGGAGTTTTTCAACGAAGTACATGGCTACGACGAGGAAAAACTAAAGCAAGCCAATTATTCCAAAGAGGAAATCGAGGACGGCATAAGGCAGCTGAGAGCGCTGTATGAGTAGTCTGGGAGTGCCCTAAAGAAGCCTTTATGCCATACTATTTCCATGAAATATATAGCATGTAATGACGAAAAAATCAAATAAAAGCCGGAAAAACAAAGTCAGGAACCCAAAAGTACAAATGCAAAGTATACGGAAAATATTACACCGCGGAAGGTAAAAAGCGAGGGTACAGCGAAGAGAGCAAGAATCAGGCGATAAAATTATATTTGGAGGGAAATAGTGGCCGAGCAGTCGGCTGAATTCTGGGAATCGGGAAAAATATGTGCTTGTATTGGATTCGAAAATACGCGAAAAATATTGAGACCAAAGAGACTCCAAATACGCGGGTTAACGCCATCGAAATGGACGAGCTGTATAGCTTCGTCGAGAGAAAAAAACAGATTTTTCGCGATAACGCTGGTCAGTAGAGATACGCGGGAAATCGTAGACTTCGACATAGCTTTCGACAAAAATCGAGAGCGAATTCAGCGTTTAGTCGATCACCCCGTGAAGGCGCATCAATACTACTCTGACGCTTATTCGGCATACGCAGAAGTGCACTACGAAGGCGCACATACTTCTCTAAAAAATAAAAGCCAGACTTACACCGTTGAAGGTGTAAACTCTGACTTGCGACATTACGTTCCTTCTTTACGCCGGAGATCCAAATGCTTTTTTCGCTCACTTGAAACAGCTAAGGCTGTCTTCAAAATTTTTGTCAATGCGTTTAATCTATTTGCTCGTGCTAAAAAGAATTTTCCTCGCCTGAAATCCGCATTTTGTCTCTCGAGTTTTATTTAAATACTCAACTAGGGCACTCCTCTATTGAGGGAGTGCCCTAATCGCATCGATGGGCGCCGCGAGGCGCCGAAGGCCCGTGGGGCCTTCGGTCGTCAGCCCAGAGCCCAACGAAGTTGGGCTCTGGGCTACAAAGAAAATAAATATTTATTTTCTTTGGCCTCGCGGCCGCTACGTCTGAAAAAGACAAAACTATCATTAGGGCACTCCCCTCAATATTAGTAACATCTCGTGACTTTACGAGAAGGAGCTTAAGCAGACCTTTTGGAAAACCTTCTTGCCTTTCTTCACGACGACAAAATTGTCATCGAAGTCGCCGAGACTCAAACTTTCGTCGATAGTTCGAATTTTTCTGGTCTTATCTTTTAATATGACCGAAATACCACCTTGCTCGATTAAACGGCGCGCCTCGCCCTTTGAGCTAACCAGCTTTGCAGCCATTAAAAGCTCTATTACGGAGATTTTCTCATTGACAAACAAATCAAGCGAAATCTCCGTTGACGGCATGTCGTCGGTATTTTGACCTGAACAGAAAATAGCCTTTGCCGCATTTTGAACCTTGTTAGCCTCGTCTTCACCATGAACAAGTTTAGTAACCTCGTAGGCCAAGATTTCCTTCGCTTTGTTTATCTCTTGACCTTCGAGTTTCTCCAGCTCGCGAATCTCACTCATAGGCAAAAAAGTCAGCATCCTGAGGCACTTTATGACATCTTTGTCGTCGACGTTGCGCCAGTATTGGTAAAAATCGTACGGCGAAGTCTTGTTTGCGTCGAGCCAAACCGCACCACTCTCGGTTTTGCCCATCTTTTTGCCCTCGCTGTTCGTCAAGAGCGCAAACGTCATGCCGAAAACGTCCTTACCCTCCTTCTTGCGGACAAGCTCAACGCCGCCAATGATGTTACTCCACTGGTCGTCGCCGCCAAGCTCAAGCACGCAGTCGTGATGCCGGTTCAGGACGAGAAAGTCGTAGCTTTGCATGAGCATGTAGTTCAGCTCAAAGAACGACAGCCCACGCTCGAGGCGCTGCTTGTAGCACTCGAAGGAGAGCATTCTGTTGACCGAGAAGTGTACCCCAACGTCGCGCAAAAAGTCGATATAATTGAGGTTCGTCAGCCAATCCGCGTTGTTCACCATGATGGCCTTCCCGTCAGAGAACTCAATCATGCGCGACATTTGAGCCTTGAAGCAGTCAATGTTGTGCGCAATCAACTCGCGGGTCAGCATCTTGCGCATATCAGTCTTGCCGCTCGGATCGCCGATTAGCCCCGTGCCGCCGCCAAAAAGAACGATCGGCGTATGGCCGGCCTTTTGCAGGTGCGCCATGATGATAACTTGGATGAAATGCCCCACGTGCAAGCTGTCTGCCGTCGGGTCAAATCCGATGTAAAACTTGATTTTTTTGTTGTTGAGTAAGTCTCTAATTTGAGCCTCGTTCGTGGTTTGCGCGATTAAGCCACGCTCCTGTAAAGTCTCAAAAACGCCCATAAAAGCACCCTTTCGAAAAGTATAAATATGAAATTCTTGCTTGAAAAACACCTTGTCGGAACCTGAAAATCGCCCCTTCTTTTTTGTCGAACTGCCGCAAACGTGCCTATTTGAGCACGTTATTTTAGCGGCTGCCAGACGTTTGATCATGGCAGCTAATGCGAACAATAGCCTTCTGACAACAGCGAACAAGGATTTTTCAAGCCTTGCAGGGAAAACAAAAACGTCCCCTGCCAAAAAAACAGAGGACGAAAATTTCGTGGTACCACCTCAATTTACCGCAACCTCACGGATGCGGCCTCGCGAGCAAGGCCCATACGCCTGCCCAGTGCAGTAACGTGCACAACCCCGACTGCCCCTACTGACGCTTTTCAAAGCAGCAGCTCCAAGATGTATTTCACCAGGGCGCCACACCTGCTTGCAGCAACCGCAGGCTCTCTTAAGTGACGACTCCAAGCTACTTCTTCTTTTCGTAGCTGTTGAGTATATTATATCACATTAATAAGAAAATCAGAAGGAAAATTGTGTTAGGCAAAGGAAGATTAAAAAGCGGTACGCTAAACTTTCATGCGTTTAATAACTCCCATATATATAAGCAGCAAAAGAGAGGCGAAATTTCTTAAATAATCAAATCGAGACATAAAGAAAGAAACCTACTAAACCGTGTCGTCAATAAATCTTCAGTCAAAGAGCAATACATATAATTTGGGGATGCGTTGCTTAAATAACCAAACGTGATATAATAGGCAAAAAATGACAGTATAGATATCTACACATGCAAAAAATGCAAATCAAGCGAATACGTAAAAGCTGGCTTTGTAATGGCAATCAACACTACAAATGAAAGAAATGCGGCATTTTTTGCGCTCAAAAAAGACGCGCTTGGATCTGGAAGGCCTACTGCAGAACCACAAAACAGCGTATCGATCGGGAATGTGGCGCCCGAAATGCTAAAACATTTAGAAAAATGTACGATCGATTGAAAAAATGGAACGTCAAGATCTTTTTCAGCGATAGATACAGCGTTTATCGTGATTTTTACACCAAATAAACGTCCAATTCAAACAAAAGTAAAAACGCATTTGATTAAAAGTAACAACTTTCCGCAACGACACTGTTTGCAAGATTTAGATGAAAAGCCTGCTGTATTTCTCGCCCCTCGAAATTGTTGATTTAACAATGTTCCTTTACGCTGCTTTTCATGTCAACAAATCCATCCATTTTTAGTAACTAAACCGAGTGACTTTTCCATACCAAATTAATTCTGTAAGCTGTTCTTCCCATTTGCTTGGGTTCATCTGGTTTGGAGCTTTTCCTCTTATTTCATACAAAACACCTTTTGCCTCAGCTGCATCACTTGCCTGTTGATACGATTCGCAAGGTGTGACATCCATCCAGAGACCATTAACTCGTGCATATGTTACGGCGCCTTCTTCCGTTGAAAACCATCCACTATAGCTATAGTCATAGATATTCCTATTACACGTCGGAGAGGGGACATACCACCTCGGCCCATTTTCCCCCGTTGCAAAGTAAATTTGTCCACCGCAAACTTGTGCCAAGTCATTGTCGCTTAGTTTTGTTAAAACTTCCTTCGCCATGATCGTTCCTCCAATATTGTTGATTATAAATTGTGACATTTTAAAACTGAAAAGTGCTAATTACAGAATAAATTTGAGAGTCTGCTAGTGCTCTATCTGCGGCCTCCTCGGGGTTTAAGCAATCTATGATATTTTGGTTAACAAAGTCAGGAGAATGCCGATGAGCCTCTTCTTCGGTGCCGTATATGAAAAAGCCTATTTCATTAGGCACAAAATATAGGCACCTTCTTTTGCAAGTACCCTCAACTTTGTAAGTTAGGCCATCAAAACTGTCTATTCCATTCACTTTATAAATTTGCCCACCGCAGACATTTGCTAAATCTTCATCTGTTAGTTTCTTCAGTGTTTCATGCATCATATTTCTACGACCAATCTAAGCTTTATTTTGATTTTTTATTTACTTTTTAGAAAACAAATGAAAGTTATTTGCGATGCTCCAGGAGTAACATTCAGCTTCTTCGCATGTCTCACAATGCTGGATTTGTCGGTCTCCACACATCTCTTTTACGGCTGTTGCATTGTACGTCATAAGAACATCTTTTTCACGCGGAATATAATATTTTATTTTCTTCTGAGTATTGTCAAAGACGCCATAAAGAGGTTGCCCACCGCAGACATTTGTCAGGTCTTGTTCGGTTAAGTTCACTAAAGTTTTGTTAATCATAAATTCTACGACCTATCCTAAGGTTGTTTGGAAATTTACTTCACTTTTTAGCTAACAAATGAATTTTGTCTATCCATCTCCAAGCTCTTTTTTCTGCATCCTCTAAATTTTTGCATTTTTTAAATATGGTTCCCCGCTTCAAAGGTGAATTCTCAATTGCTGCGGTTTCGTTGTAGGTCATAAATACGCCAATTTCGTCTGGCACAAAGTAGCACGTTTGATTGTTTTCCGGGTCGAGCGCATAGTAAATTTTTTGCCCGCCATAAATACTGACTAAGTCGTCATTGCTTAATTTTGTCAGTGTGTAGCTTGTCATTTTTTCACCTCCTTTTAATCTTGATAACAATTTAAAATTTGATAATAAGTACAGTCTGACTCCGCAAAGTAAGAGGCTTCCTCCAAAGTGGTGCAATTTACAATGTTATTTCTGGGGAGATGCCTTGATTTAAGCTTCGCTTCAGTTTCATTGTAGTATGTAGCATACACAGTCGCGCTAGGAACAAGGTAACAAAATGCCTTTTCTTCCTTATCCCAAGCCTTGTAAATTTGTCCACCACAAATGCTCGATAAATCCTCGCCGCTTAATTTTGTCAGTTTGTGACTTTTCATCGATTCACCTCTTTATTTACTTAGATAATCCGCAACCAAATAAAAAATACTATCAGCATCGGCAAAATATTTAGCAGCCTCAAAAGTCCAGCAAGAGATAACACCTTTTTTAGCAAGGGGCGGCAAGTTAGCCAGCGCATCGGTTTTATTGTGATAAGTAACATATCCGGCTGCGCTCGGCACTAAGTAGCCATAGGATTTTTTTGCTTCGTCGAAAAACTCATAAATTTGTCCGCCGGTTACATATGTTAAATCGCTTGGATCTAGTTTAGAAAGTCCACTCATTTTATGCCCCCCATTTTTTCATTAAAGAAGATTTACGTGTCCTAATTAAACATCGAGCTATAGCGCAAAAGGTCTCTAAATACGCTGCGCTCGGCCTCTTCGGAACTTAAACAACGGATAACGCTAGTAGAAACTAGGTGGGAGGTTTCCCAGGGTGACGGCAGTTCATCCGTATATTGTACGTTCCCTGTGCGAGATATAAAGCAGTATCGAGTAGTATTATTTGTAGTGAAAAAAGAGTAGATTTGCCCGCCCGTTACACAGCTCAAGTCGTTCAAACTAATCCGTTCAATACCTCTACGCTTTATTCCCATTTTTATCCTCCTTATCAAGTTTTGCGCCAATGTTTATCAAAGATTCTAACAAAATTCGACATGAAAAGTCAATTTCTTCTTTTTGGACTCGAGGCCGGCACCGGAAAGCGCCATGAACAAACATTTGTGGTATATATAAAGGTATTAAAGATAAATATTTCACGCTGAAAATAATCAAATAAAAGCCGAAAAAACGTAAGCCTAGAAGTACAAATGCAAAATATGCGGAAAATATTACACCCAGGACAGCAAAAAGAGAGGCCATAGCGAAGAAACCAAGAATCAAGCGATAAAATTATATTTGGAGGGAAATAGTGGCCGAGCAGTCGGCAGAATTCTGGGAATCGGGAAAAATATGTGCCTGTATTGGATTCGGAAATTCGTCGTTGCATGCTTTACACTTCATAACGCTAGTATATCAATCATGAATGTTTCTATAGGCCACTCCCAAACTATCGGCATGTGATTATTTAGTTGGTATTGCTAAATTCCGGTATATGCAAGCGAATACCATTTTGGCTTTTAATTTTTGCCAATGGGTTTGCCGAAACAGCTTTCTCTATTTGTTTATTTGAAATGTGCGTGTAGATCTCCGTTGTGCCAAGGTTCGAGTGGCCTAGAATGTCCTTTAATATGCGAATGTCGACCTCGCCATGTTGATACATTAGCGTGGCTGCAGTATGCCGCAATTTATGCACGGAATAGCCTTGCTGATCAAGCTCAATGCGTGCGAGGTACTTTTTTACAATGTATTGCACAGTTTTCGGGCTGATCCTTTTGTTGAACTTGCTTATAAACAGTGCGTTTCTATCTTTTAAGTTGATCCTAGGCCGAACGTTTAAATATTGTTCGATCGCATTTAGACAAGCATCGTTAAGATACACAATGCGCTCCTTGTTGCCTTTGCCAGTAAGCCTCAAAGTTTTATCGCTTTTGATGTCAGATATGTTAATCCCAACAAGCTCAGACAGACGCATGCCGCAATTTAAAAATAGCGTCAAAATGCAATAGTCGCGCTCCTTGAATGGCCCATTAACGCAGTTTAAAAGATCGATGCTTTGCTCCAACGTTAAAAACTTGGGTAGCGCCGATTTTTTCTTAGGCATATCCAATTCTACGGTTGGATTTACCGATAGCAAGCCGACCTTATTAGTCAAATAATTAAAGAATGATTTTAAGCTGGAGATTTTCCTAGAACGTGTGGCGGCGTTGTTTTTACGCTCAACGAGCAAATAATTTAAGTACTCGTACAAATCCGTCAATGTGATTGTTTTTAAAAGGTCTATATCTACGTCATTTATCGAGATTTCTTCGAATAAAATGTTCTCCGGCACAAGCTTCTTTGCGTATTTTATATATCTAAAAAATGTTCGCAAATCTATATAATATTCGTCGACAGTTTTGGGCGATTTCCCTTTTACCGTTTGCATATATCCAAGAAAATCAACTAAAACACGCGGACATTCAAGTAATTTTAAAGGTTTCATGCTTAATAAGCCTTTCACATCACGTTCTTTTCTGATTTAAGTATAATGCTATTCATTGGCTTAGTCAAAACAGCTTTAGGTCCAGTTTTTTGTCCCATCTACAGCCGCGAGGCCAAAGAAAATAATATTTATTTTCTTTGTGGCCCAAGCACTCAACAACATTGAGTGCTTGGCCAGCCGAAGTCCCTGCGGGCCTTCGGCGCCTCGCGGCGCCAATCGGTTCGATCAGGATACTCCATAAACTCAAGCCACTATTAAAACTTCGCCAAGATGTGATACTATAAAATAAAGTTAACCAAGAAAATCTACAGTAGGAGTGGCCATGATAAAAAAGATTCTTTCTGTTATTGTGTGTGTAGCAATGATCTTGCCTATTTCTGGGTGTAAAAAGGACAAAAATGCGCCGGAGAACCAGACTATAAAATACAACCTTGACGCAGAGCCACGAACGCTTGACCCGCAAATTTGCACGGATACAGCCTCAAATATTGTCGTTATGAATATTTTCGAGGGGCTAGTTCGGCTTGGCGCAAACGGAGAAGTCACTCCGGGTGTAGCGCGCTCGTGGGAGATGACCAACGAAGGCCTTACCTACACTTTCCACTTGAGAGATGATGCGTGCTGGTCAGACAAAGAGAAAACTCCTGTGACGGCGCATGATTTTGTTTTTGGGCTACAAAGGGCACTTAACAGTTATACGAACTCACCGAAAACCTACACGCTTTACTGCATAAAAAATGCGCGTAAAGTGCATATTAACGAGGCTCCAGCATCCTCGTTGGGGGTAGCTGCCATTGACGCACACACACTTATGATCGAACTCGAGTACCCGGTTGAGAGCTTTCTTGCGCTCCTTGCGACACCGCCGACAATGCCTTGCAACCAGGCCTTCTTCGAGCAAACTAACGGTCAATATGGCCTGGAGTCGAGCACCATCATCGGCAACGGCGCGTTTCGCGTCAAGGCGCGCTACGGCTGGGACCACTACAATACGCTGAATCTTGCGAGAAACGAGAATTACCGCGGCGAGAGCGTGCCGGTGCCCGCGGGCATAGCGTTCACCATCGGGAAGGACACCTCAGACGCGGTTGGCCTCATTAAGAGCTCAACGCTCGATGCGGCGCTACTGCCCGAGGCTCAAATAGAATTTGCCAAGAGAGAAAATTTCCCTCTGACCTCCTTTAAGGACACGCTGTGGGGCCTCTCCTTCAATACTGCGGACGCTCTTTTCTCGAACTTAAACGTCAGAAAGGGCCTTGTTGCTGCGCTAAATCGCGAACATATGTTGTCGACGCTCCCG
Organism: Acutalibacteraceae bacterium; assembly: GCA_045541715.1. Taxonomy (GTDB): domain Bacteria; phylum Bacillota; class Clostridia; order Oscillospirales; family Acutalibacteraceae; genus CAG-557. The sequence continues at coordinate 1,625 of JAZQJR010000197.1, read as the reverse complement.
GAAAACTGCGAGGTGGCGAATGATATCGTGCTGGATGGCCTCACGGCTAACGGGCAAAACTTCAGAGACGTCGCCGGCAATAATTTGTACTTCAAGCAAGACCCTCAGGCGAAGAAATACTTTGAGGACGGCTTGGCTCAACTGAAGCTAAAAAGCCTGCCCAATGTGACAATTCTCTGCTTGGATTCGCCCACGGTCAAGGCCATTGTCAGCAATATGCTCGAAAATCTTAACGGCACGCTCGGCTACTACTTCAACATGGAGCCAGTCTCCGAGAAGGCGCTCAAGTCGCGCATCGCCTCGACAAGTTATCAAATTGCATTTTTGCCCCTCTCAGTCGATAGTCCTTTCGCACTCGACTTCTTAAACTCATTTAAGTCTGAAAACAACAAAAACGTCGCTAATCTTTCAAGTCTGGAGTATGACAAATTGCTTAATACGGCGCTTTCATCAACGCCAAAAGACTCGATTAAACACCTAATCAGCGCCGAAAAATATCTCAACGACAACGTGATTTTTTATCCGATGTACACACAATGCCGTTTCTTTGCCTGCTCGAAAAAATTGTCAAATTTGATTTTCCACAACTACAACCAGGGTATCGATTTCTTCTTTGCCACAAAGCGGAAATGAATTTCTTTGGTTAGAGCCTGTTCACATAAAAATAACCTAAAAACATTAGACAAATTGGGACATTGCTAAAATTCGATACGCAGTGTAAAATAGAAGCATGAACAAAGAACTTAAATGCTCGAAATGCGGGAGCGACAAACGAGTAAAAAGCGGATTCAACAATAAAAAACAGCGATATTTGTACAAAAAATGCAGATGCCGCTAAACGGTAAGCCAGCGCGGCTACCCGGAGCATATCAGACGAAAAGCAATACAGTTGTATTTGGAGGGAAATGGCTTTAGGAGGATCGAAAGAATTCTTAAGGTTAGCCATGTTTCTGTCATAAACTGGGTAAAAAAAGCCGGGGCAAAATTAGAGAACGTCCCTAAAAAAGACGAAAAAGTCGAGGTTTTGGAGCTCGATGAGTTGTGCATAAATTTTAAAAAAACATCTGGCTCTGGACCGCGGTAGACCGCGCCACAAAGCGGCTTGTTGGATTTCAAATTGGAACTCGAGAAACAAAATACTTCCAAAAACTCGCGGATAAAATTAGCCATATTGACGCAGGGTTTTATGCGTCTGATCATTGGCATGCCTACAATCTCATCGGGCCTCCCAAACACCTCACGGGGAAAGCACACACGTACACCGTCGAGCGCATGAATAGGCTGTTGCGTCATTATTTTGCGAGGTTTACTCGAAAAACTTACTGCTATTCGAAGGGGTTACAGATGATTAAGTACTCCCTTTTGCTGTTTATGCATAGGGATTTTATTGAATATATTAAAATTTAGCAATGTCTCATTTTTTATGTTTTTCCTCTCCTGGAATTTTATATTGGCGTTTATGTTTATGAATCCTCCAGCAAGCACTGTGCGAAAAGTTCCGCCTCTGCTTCCAGATTCTCAACGTAGCCAGGGAGGGTGTTCTCGTAGTGAGTCACATTTACACAGCTGTGCAGCAAGGCGTGAGCGAGCTCGTGCGCACAGACCTTTTCTTTTTGCGGCGGAGA
>JAZQJR010000196.1:0-10336 GCA_045541715.1 Acutalibacteraceae bacterium | reverse complement strand
TGCATCATCATTTGCTGTTCAGGATTAAACTGACTCATGCCTTGCAGACCAATCTGGGGCGCGGTACCCCAAGGGAAATTTGTTTCATATGTAGGACCTTCTCCTTGGTTCATCTGCATCGGTTGGATTTCAAACTGCATTGGCGGCTCATCTTGCTCAGCCGGTACCATTTCTACAGGCGCATTGCCTGGTGCACCCTCTCGCAGCATAGCGAGCAGCGCTGCAGGTGTAAGCCTGAATGTAGCGCCTTTCGCCGTTTTTCCGTTAAGCGCCTTGCATGCGTTGCACTGAAAAGTGAAGCTTCCCACTTGCTCAAGTCGCATAAAACTTATTCTGTTAGAGCCGCACCCTTTGCCACCAGGTACTTTCTTACACCGGCACTTTACTAAGCCTGACCGTGCCACGCGGCTTGCAACAGCCTTTTTCTCTTCATTAGACAACGAATCTAGTCTCCGCAGCGCGGCTATAGCTGGTTGCCTTGCTTCTTCTTGCCGCCTTGCTTCTTCTTGCTGCCTTGCTTCTTCTATTTGTTGCATTGCAGTTTCAAACCGCTGGTGAGCGGCTTCGATTTCAGCAAGCGCATCCGTAGGATTACGATGTATCTGCGAAGGGTCATAGTGGGTATCGTCCAGTTGTTCATCCGTGAGCATGTTATAAGAGTTTTCCAGCAGCTCAATGGCCAAGTCTGGGTTGTAGCCACGCTGTTCCATTGTAGTTCTAACTTGCTGCCAGCGATCGTCATGGCCAGCAACGAGTTGTTGCACCTCACTACCTAAGTCTATAAAAGATTCGTTTCCTTGAACAAGATTGTTATAAGACTCCTCAAGCAGCCACAAAACTTCCCCAATCACATCATCATCAACACCGTAGTTTACCATCATATTGGTAACGTCAACCCAGCCATCGTGGTGCCCGACAATTAATTGCCACACCGCCCAGGCTTCCGCAGGCGTCATTATGGCCGCAGGCCGAGGTTGCTGGGAGTGGCCGCGGCCAATAGTAGGCAAGCGAGAATCCAAAATCAGGGCCGGCAGCAAAGCCCAACGAGCGTAGTGGCCAAAGTCCTTTTGTCCACGCTGGTTACCTTTAAGATGTTTGTCTCCAGTAGGAGGGAACACCCAGTTATAAATACACCCAGCATTGGCACATTTAACATCCCGCGCTTTCTCTCCCCTGGCGCTTAACGTACCCCCACAAAAACGACAAACTCCATTTTCAGCTTCAAGGTCAGCAGGGGGAGCAGCAGGCCAATTCTTCTCCGGAAGAGAACCCGAAGCTGATACGCGACGGGCCCATTCAACATGATGATAACCACAAAAAGTAACACCACCAAAAGCAACACCACCAAAACGTTCCGCCGCCTTCTTAGTGTGTGCTTTAGAATCTTGCATTTTTTTCTCCTCCCGCGGGGGCCTGGGGGCGTGCCGCTCCCTGTCTGAGGTGGTCCTTGGTCTTGAATATGTAGGCCTTCTCGTGGTCTGTTGTGAACCGCTTTGCGTCGAGTTAGTCGTTCCGGCAGTAGCGGGTTGCGGTTGAGATGGAGTTTGCTGTTGAGTTCCGTTTATTACTGCAGGCCGTCCTTGGCTAGTTCTGCCTTGTTGGCCCATATACGGCAAATTAAATGAATGCTCTTCTTCCATCGCGCTGGCTTCCATATTAGTTATGGTCGCGCCGCCCACACCTAACCCTGCCAATAACGCCAACGCCATAAAACTTGACTTTAGGCCGGCTCCGCCGCTCATCTCGAGCATTTCCTCGGTTGAAAGCGGCTTTTTGAGTGATTCTTGAGCGCTTGCGGCTTCCTCTTTCGTAAAGTTAAAATTGTTCTTCTTCGCCAAAGAAAGTAAATCCTTAGCTTTTGCCTCGTCGGAGTTTTTCCCGTCGACTACTTTTTCGACCGCTTGGGCCAGCTGTTGATTTTTCGAGATTTCCTCGAAAAACGCGGTTGCTTGCTTTTTCGACATAATATCTTCCCTTTCAATTTAAGCTATGTTTTATATAATAGCACAATCGATAAAAAAGCGCAATAGATCACCTGGTTTTTATCGAACAATAAAAACCATCCACGCAGGTAACGTCACACTAAAGTTCCTTTCAAATCAAAGGCATCACCCTCGCAGAACAAAGCCAACATAAAAAAGCCCCACGACGGGGGCTTTAGTTTTATTTCTCAAATTTCCTCTTGTTTGTAATCAATCGTAGCATTATGCCGAGGGCGAGAACCAGGGTCATGCCGAGGCCGGCAACGGCAACTTGAACAGCTTGATCGCCTGTCGTGACGTTAGTTTTAGGGCCGGAGTGTTCTGGCGTGAGAGCTATTCTTTCATCGTCGGTGAGCGCATCAAAAATGAAATACGGCGAGAAGTGGTCTAGTGTCATGCGGCCGAAGGTGTCCGTGCCCTCAGGATAGTCAATCATCAAGTAGTCCACGGGTACCTTCTCGTCGGCACCGGAGGCAATGTAGTAGGCATTGAGGTCGGCAACGTCCCAGTCGTCGCCAATCTGCACGTACACAACCGGCTGCAGGGCAGTCCCGTGTAAGTCAGTGAACGAATGTAACTCGGTGCCGTCAGCGGCACGGATTCCCATGTTGAAGAGCCAACCGTTGTTGCGTTCCACCTGTTGCTTAGTGTCGTCGTCCAGCTGAGCATACAGAGCCGCATAACCAGCATCTCCTGGGCTGAGCCACTGCACATAGAACTGGCCACCGAAAACAGGCTGGACACACGACGCAAGAGCGTTAATATCAAGCCCATACCAGGCCGAAGTTCCACCGGAAGACTCATGGAGCCAAAAGATACCATCCGGGGCCGAGCCAACAGCGCGAACGAGCTCCACACTGGTCATGCCGTAGTCGGGTGAAGCCGGGTCTTCGACGACATACTGAGTCACGCCATCGGCCTCTCTAACATACGGGGTGCCCCAAGAGCTTCGATCGACGGGAGCCCCCGGAGCCGAGGGAGGAGTCGGAGCTGGAGTTGGAGGTCCACCAGCCTCGGTGACCGTAACCTCGCACGTTGCCGTGTAGTCTCCATCCGCGGTGGTGACGAAAATGTTAGCTGTGCCGGGAGCGACGGCCGTCACTGCGCCACCATCCACGGTAGCGACCGTCTCATCGCTGCTGGACCAGGTGACGTTTTTTGTTCGTCGCATCCTCAGGAGAAACCGCCGCGGTCAAGACGAACGTCTCGCCCACGGCAAGCGACTTCGTGGTGTCACTCAAGGACACGCCGGTGACGGACACGGCCGGGTCGCCCGGGGGCACAACAGGGGCACCGAAACCCGCCTCCCCAGGCACCAGGCCCACACCGAGCGTCCTAGGGCTGGCGGCGTCAGCAAGGACCACACCAACCGTCGAGGCGCTCGACACGCCCGCAGTCGTCCCCCGGGCATAGCACAGCGCCCCACCAGCCGCCACAGTGGCATACAGACCATACGAGACGTTGGCCTGCACAACCGCGCTCTCAGCAACAGGAGTCCAGCCCGAAGTAGTACACCAAACGGCACCCGTGACAGAAGCCGACGTCACATCATAACCGGCAGCGGGCGTGACGGAAACGGCAAAGTTGTTCGGCCCCAATTCCGGGAAGGGCTGGCCAACCACCAAGTTCGGGACGCCAACGACATCAACAGTGACGACGGGCACAGAAGCAACGAGCGGGAGCGCCACAGCGAAGGTGTCGCCAGGCTCGGGCTCAACCATTCCAAGGTTGGAGGCAAAGGTGGTCGTGTCGTCGACTTCAAACGAGGAACCCGGGTTAAAAACAGCATTAATCACATAGGGCACACCGGCCGCCACAGCCCCGGAAACCGACTCCCAGGGATTAGAACGCCAAATCGATCTCTCAGTCTGAACCTCAGAAACTGATGGCGAATCCGCGCCCGGCGCAAACACTGTCACTTCCAGCTGCACGTCATCCAGCGAGGGGAGCTCCTCGCCAATCACCAGCTCCGGCACGTTCGTGGCTTTTATGTACACGCTCTCCGCAACGGGGACGTCAACCTGCGCAAAGGTCGTCACGGGCGTGCCCAGCAGTACCATCGCCATGCACAGCGACACCGCCAACAATTTTTGGGCAAAGTTTTTATACAACTTCGCTCCTCTCCCTAAATTAAAAGAGGGGAATTTGTGCCGTTTGCCTTTTGTTTGCGTGAAATTAAACAATTTGTTCATATAAGACTTCCTTTCTGAATTTAAAATTATGGCCATGAGGCTATATTAGCAAAAAAACAAAAGGATGTCAAGTGGCATTTGTGGATTTTCACTTTTTGTTTAAGGTGAGTAATTTTAGGACCTTCGCGATAATCTTGAAAGTGCGCAAATTGTGTGCGCCAAAAGTGGGCCGAGGTATTGAATAATGTCACTATGATAGCCTGTAGTAAAAAACGTTGTGCTAGATGCATTAAAACAAGTCGAAAACACACAAAGAAGGCGGATGTAAATATAACACATTCTATTTTCCTCTGCTCGCACGCCATAAATTTGCATCTTTTGAGCATAAGTTTTGCATAACGCGCCTTTTCACATTATAGCAGAAGTGAACAAATTTTTTAAAATGAGCGGCTCGCTTTCGCGTTGTTGAGAAACATATCTATGTATGGCTGCTACAAATATGCGCGCAAGTCGACAACCAGCCGCTCTTCTAGGTTTATAAGTCTCTTGGCAATGTCCTTGGCCGTTTCTGAAGCCGCTTTATACTGGTTCAAATACCGGCTCAAAGACTTGACACCCATATTGCAGCCATCCGTAATCAAATCCTCAATGGTTTTGTCGGAATCATTTATCGCGAGTTGCACATTCGTTTTCACCCAAGATATGCCCTTCGCTATTGGATTTGGCTCTTTTCCTGTTTTGCTTGAAATTTTTTATTAGACATAACGTGACACAAGGATCTCTCTGTACTCTTTGCACAAATATACATTGAGCTGAATTTCGCGAGTTGACACTTCTTTGAATATGTGTTAAAATGCACATTAACAGCAATTAAAAAGGAGTGTTAATATGAACTTTATGGAAATCAGAAGCTTTTACGGTGAATTAGCCAAGGAAAACGCTATTGGTGAAAGCTTGGCAAAAAGAATTCTGGGTATTTCGAGTGAAGCTGAGTTGCAAAAACTTATTCAAGATGAGATACTTCCGCTGGCGAAAAAGATGGGCTACAACTTTTCTGAAAAGGACTTGCTTGAGTACGAAAAAATGGTGGCTCAAAAACTTTCGCCAGAGGATTTACTTGACGTAAGTGGCGGTGCTTCGCTAAAGTCTGCGCTGCTGTCTGGAGGAATTTTCTCTCTGGCAATGCTTGGCTTTGGAGCGATTTCACCGGTGCAAGCCGATGCGATGGTTCCGAAAGTGGCGGTTGAGTCTGCCACTGGAGGGGTTGTTGCTGGTGCGAGAAATAATGCCGTAAATACTGTAGAAGCGCAAGTGCAAGCAGCGATAAAGCCAGAGCTAAAAGGCAAAGTTTCTCAAGGAGACCTAATTCAACCGTTGATGCGGATAATTTCCGTGTCGAATACAACTGCTGAACAAAAAGAAGCTGCAATTAATTTGCTTTTAAATTTAGTTTCAGACGACAAAAAAGAAGACTTGAAAACCTCAATCGAGACAATCAAGTCTACGTTGCCTGCGGATCCAACCCTTACTGAAGACGTTGCTAAAGAAACGCTTGAGGAAGTCTCAATAAAAACATCAACAAACGCGGAATTAGCAGTCGAACTCGAAAAATTTTTAAAGCTAAGTGATAAAGAAGCGTTTTTGAAAAAACTAAATTTTTATCGTAATTACGTCTCAACCTACAACAAAGAAAAGGAACGCGGTCACACAACACTTTCTGAGGAAACTTTTAATGTTTATAAAGCGGATTTAAGCACTACAAAAAAGCACTTGTTTACTATATACAGCCTGTATAGAATCGCGCTAGACGAAGGTATTTTAAGGGTTGAAAGCAGCGGCTTGCTTTCTAAAATTTCAAGTTATTTTAGTAGCGGTAAAAATTCCGAAGGCTACACATTTAAAGACTATCAAAATATCTGCAGTTTGTTTGACAACCTAATTGAGGATACAAATCTAAAAAGTGATTCATCTTTGTTAACTGAATGCTCTGAGCGCGGAATAAATTTTGATAATGTCACAGCGGAAAGCATACAGGCAGCCATAAAAGCCTTGTGCGGAAAAGCTGCTCCGTCTGGTGGTCTTGACTCCGATAAAGAAATGGTTATTACAGATACCGAAATGTTGGTTGAAGAAGCTAAAGATAGCCAAGAGGTTAAACTATCTCAAACCGATTACGGCTACCTCCTCGATGCCTGGAATGGCGCCGAAGCCTTGGTTTACAAGCTGACTGGCGTTACGGAGAATTTTAGATTTCTAAATCCTACCAACCGTCCGACACTTGTGAAAAAAGATGGCGAGAAATATTTTCGTTGGAAGTACAACGAGGACAGCGGTGAGGGTTTTGCTGAGTTCATGCGGATTTTATTTCCCTGCTCGGACGGCGGCCGAATTGTCGTGGATAGTAATGTGCCTAATGTACCTGTGTTTTCTCGCGACTGCCAACCGACAGCTAAGTTGATGGCTCAAATCGCAGCCATGCTTTACAAGTACAGAACAGCAACGGCAGACGAAAAAAAGATTATAGCTCAAGAGATAAAAGATGTATTAAGCGTTGTAGACAAGCTGGTTAAGGAAAATAAATTTGATGTAAAAATCATTGGCGATAACGCGGTTCAAGACCTTGAAAAACAACTGATGGAATGCGTTAGCGTTGTAAAAGATCACGCGACAGACTTTGCAGAGGCGATTAAACAAAAAGAAATCGACATTGCGGCAAAAAAATTAGAACAGCAAAAAAAACAGATTTTGGCTGCTACCAAAGAAATCAACCGTATAGAAGAGCAAAAAGGATCGCTTGACAACGTCCAGGAAAAAAACCTGGAAGAACTTAGAGCCAGAAAAAAAATGTTACAAGAATCCGTTGACAAGTCAAACCCGGAGTCTGCTGGCGAAAACGCCACAAAAGCAACGCTGGAAAAACTGACAAATATCCCCGACGACCCGAATAAGTGGACCGAAAATGACTTTAAACACATTAAATATATTTTATATACAGCCGCGTTATATACCAAAGAGAAAAAAGAAAATCCGCTAAAAACTACTGTTGACTCGATAGTTAATCCTTTCAAAAACAGTAACGGGATTGTGGATTCATACTCAAAATATGTTAAGCTCAAAAACCGTCAGTTATTGAGCAAGTTCTGCGATGAAAACTTCGATGGGATGTTTACCAGCTCCACCGGAACAGCTTTTTCTTCAATGGCCAACTTACATAAAGCCAATACTATGCTGCGTCTATTAACCAGTGCATTTTTTGCGATTGACAACCAGGAATACGAAGGCGAAGAGTACGATGAAGCCACCCCGGACAAGTTTGCACCGAAGTATTTCGTAGAAAAAATGCTGATGAATTTCTGCATCGAGCACTTTAACGTTGAGCCAGGAAAGCCCAATCCACTTGAACTCTTCTACAATGAGGCAAAAAGCTTAATTAAGCACAATCCGACTGCTGAAAGCTTGACTCAGACAAAGCAATCCGGAGAAAGAATCGAAAACACCCTAAAGTTGTTGAATAAGCTAGAGGTTTCGGAGCTGTCGCCGTATACCTCTGGCACTGCACAAAACGGCGATACATACCCAATAGGTCCAGTTAAAGACGGAAAAGTCCCGTTTATGAGCGATACTTTTCCGGATTGCGCAGATATAGCGATTCGCCATGTTGTGAACTTGCTGGGCTACTCAGTAAACAAAAATTGGAATGTTTTCTTTGGTGGTTTGCTTGGTGAAGATGGCCAACTTACCGGAGCAGCGATTAAACAGTTAGATGCTCGGCTTGATGCCTTTAAATCGGCAGCAAGTGGCCATACTCAATTTGAGTTTCTGCCGTTAAAAGATCGTTTGCAATTGTTTTTCTATCATCAAAGCAAGGTTGGTGTAGATGCAACCGATAAGATTACGCGTACTCTGTGGGAATACGCCATTTGCAACATGAACGCACCAGCTGATACCACAACAAATATGAACAACGAAGGGTATTATTATCTTAGATACGTAGAAGGAAACTATGAGCTAAAATCTGGATATGTAAATTCTTTAAAACTCATATACAACATCGCAAAAGCACTTGGTATAGAATCCGACAATCTAAATGCCGCAAAAGCTGCTATCGATGCGCTTGAAGAAAAAACAAGAGAAGAAAATCCGGACGATTTGGAGGAAGCTTTCAATGCGGCTGTACAACAAACCTATTCGCTTATTAATCCGCGCGCAGAAATTAGTGATTGCGGTGTAAGCCTTGACACATACGAACTACAAAATCAACCTGGTTTTAAAGATGTGTTTGGAATAGCAAATATTAATATAAAAATCGATGATGATCAAAGTGACTTCGTAGTGGACATCTCAACAGGGCACAGCAAAATTGTCCACAACCCCAGAAAGCCACTAAAGGTTGATGCAAATGAACTAAAAAGTGACATCGATAGGCTTTTGGGAAAGAACACTGCAAGCAATATAGCTGGAAAAACAATATTAAACAAGTTCCATATGCTGTTTGGGGACTTTCTTAGTGCAGCTGAATCATTCTGGACTAAAACTGGCTGTTTTACAGAAAATGATCCGCAACACTATAAAGAATTTCAGGCATTGCGATTCCTAAAAGTTGTGCAGGGCGAGGAGAACAACATTGATAGGATAAAAAATGAGTTAAGAAACAATCCACATATTACAGGTGCTAGAACAAAAATAAAGAATGCGACAACTAATAGCGAACAACCGCTGCCGTTGTTTATTGTCAATAATTACAGGCTTATAAGACGTATTTTGTTCGGTCATTTAGATGCACACACTCTTCAAAGCGACAAAAATAAAGAATCATTGAAAAGCAAGATTGACTTCTTGACAAGTTTTGAAGGATATGAAAAGGTAGAAGAAAACGGCTTTACTTTTGTAATTTCGGATGGTAAGGCGAGCCTTTGCCTATATGACGGAAAAGAGAAAGAGGTGAAAATACCGGAAAAAGTAGAAGGCTTTCCGGTTACTAAGATTGACGAATATTGTTTTTTAAACGACCAAACCATTGAAAAAGTTACAATTCCATCAACTGTAGAGAATATTTGCGAGTCTGCTTTTTACAATTGCTTAGATTTGAAGTCAATTGTATTTGATGGAAATAGTAAATTGAAGGAAATTGGAGTATGTGCGATTGATGGCTGCAGAGAGCTAAACAGCATAACCATACCAGAGTCTGTTGAGCGGATAGAAGTAAGTGCTTTTGCATGCTGCCAAAAACTGGAGAATATAGATTTCGAGAATCGAGAAAAACCAATATTTATCGAACTAGATGCATTTTATTCATGCCCTTTTAGCAATATCGATTTTCCGCATAATGTGGAATTCGGAAATTCGAGGCTTCGCTCCGCAAAAAATTTAAAAACGATTACATTTACTGGCCCAGGTGAAATAAAAAAGGAAACCATACTAAAGTTTTTACCGTATGGTAGAGCAGGTAATTTCTTCAAACACAATATTGAGAAGCTTTTTTACGGCCAAGATTCAATGAAAATTGATGATAAGTTGACTATAGACTTATGGGGAGGCTACCTGCGCGAGGACGGAACGCTTGATTTAAGTCAATTTGATGTGGCGACTTTTAAAAAGTTTAACTTCGCTAGGAATAACTGCGTAAAAAGGGTAATTTGGCCGCAAGGTATTAATGCCATCCCAGAAGAAATGTTTATAAACTGTGGCTCTTTAGAGGAGGTAACCATTCCAAATACTGTGAATGAGGTTGGCAAATCCGCTTTTTATCGTTGTGAAAACTTGGCCAAAATCACTTTTGAGGCAGGAAGAGCAAAAAACCTATCTATTGACTCGAGTATTTTTGGCTTAAATTACATGTTAACTGAAGTGGCTATAGTAGATAATATGACTCTCTGTAAGGGAGCATTTAATGGGATGGACTTAGAAAAGATAGTGATCGATGCAGACACTGAAAACGTACAATTTGAGGGCTATTGTTTCGGCTATGGTGATGTTAGTGAAGACTTGCGCATTTACGTCCGTAACGATGCTATGAAAGAAAAGATCACGAAAAACCAGCGCCTAAATGTCAAGCCTGAAAATGTTATCGTTGGCCTGCCGCAGGGAAATGAATAGGTTTGCTTGCGGTAAATCTACTTGCTTATAGTCGCGAATATAGCCCCTCGATTAAAATCGAGGGGCTATAATAAGTGATACTCAGCAAAAAAGGCTATTCGTTCTCATTTGGCAGGCCGACAATTA
>JAZQJR010000195.1:0-1840 GCA_045541715.1 Acutalibacteraceae bacterium | reverse complement strand
CTCGCTGATATCCTTGTAGCCGTTGTAGACGGGGTCGGCGTAGGGAATCGCGATAATTTTCTCATCGTTCTCGCCGCCGTCGACCATCTTGATGACGCCGATCGGATAGCATCTCACCAACGTCAACGGAAGAACGGTCTCGCTGCAGAGAATCAGGGCATCGAGTGGGTCGTTATCCTCGGCGTAGGTGCGCGGAATAAAGCCATAGGTCGCGGGGTAGCGCGTGGCGGTATGTAGGATGCGGTCGAGCTGCAGCATACCGGTGTCCTTGTCCAGCTCATACTTCACCTTGCACCCCTTGGGAATCTCGACAACCACGGTAAAATCGGCGGCCGAGACCCTTGTGGCATCGATGTCGTGCCAAATATTCATAGTCAAAGCTCCTTTATTTTGAAAATCTATGATTATAATAAGTATACCACAAAAAAAGCAGATGTAAATTATTTTTAAGAAAAAATGTAAAAAATATACACTTGGAGGCATAAAAGTGAAAAAAAAGTCTAAAATAATTGTTTTGCTCTTGGCGATAGCGGTAATATTAGGTTGCGGAGTTTATTGGATATTTGTTGCAAGTTCACAAAAGATATCTCCAAAAACAGAACAACAAAGCCAACCCATTGAAATTGGAATAAATTCACTTACAGGCCTGCCCATCGACGAAAGTAAGGCCAACAACCGCCCCATCGCAATCATGATAAATAATTATCACGGCGCGCAACCTCTTCACGGCGTCTCCGAGGCCGATATAATGTTCGAGTGCCCCGCGGAAGGCGGCATTACGCGAATCTTGAGCGTCTTCAAGGACTACGAAAAAGTCTCAACCATAGGCAGCGTGCGTAGTTCTCGCCCATATTTTATTGACCTTGCCAAAAGCCTCGACGCGATTTATGTACACCTTGGGGGCAGCACGCACGCCTACGAGAAGCTCAACAGCGGCTACATCGACTCCATCGATCTCATCAGTCTTGGCCAGTTCATGTGGCGAGATAGCGCTAGAAGGTCGAAACTGGGCCTAGAACACAGCGCAATGACCTCAGGAGAGAAATTAGTCGAAGCAGTTAAGTTTAAGGGCTACAAAACGCAAATAGACCACAAATTCAAAAACACGCTCAAATTCGGCGAAAAATCGCAAGTTCTCGACGGCCAAGAGGTAAAAGAGGTCTCGGCGATTTTCTCCGATTATAAGCGAACCTCATTCACGTATGACGCACAAAAGCAAACATATCTTATTTCACAGTTTAAAGGTCCTCAAATCGACGGAAACACCTCTGAGCAAAATTCTAAGCAAAATATCATTTTCCTCAACGTAAACGGGCAAAAAATCGACAACTCGAAACTCCTATCTCTCACAACCACTGGCGAAGGCACCGGAAAGTATTTTTCTCGCGGAAAAAGCGTTGACATAAAGTGGTCTCGCAGCGAAGGCGCTAACTCGTTTAAGTTCTTCACCTCAGACAACCAAGAGCTTATCATGTTGCCGGGTAAAATTTATGTTTGCGTTATCCCGCAATGGTCTAGCGTTGATATTAAGTAAAAAACGAAGCAGCTCAAAAACGAGCTGCTTTTCCTTCGCAAAGTTTTTTCAGTCAACGTTCATTCGGAGTTCGCTCGGGTGAAAACGTTCGCAAAAAATAACTATTCTAAGCCGGCGCCAATTGACGATAGCGTCATCATTGAACTCGATGAAAGGTGGCCTTTTTATGCTCAAAAAAAGACAAGTTTGGATCTGGAAGGCTTATTGCCAAACAACAAAACAGCTCATCGATTGGATGTGCGGCGCACGAGATGCTGAAATATTTAGAAAAATATATGAGCGATTGAAAAAATGGAAAGTCAAGAT
>JAZQJR010000194.1:0-5119 GCA_045541715.1 Acutalibacteraceae bacterium | reverse complement strand
TACATTTAAGCACAGCTTAATTTTATTGGAGGTGTGAAAATGCGGCATAGAGAACAAGACTTGGGAAACAAAAATCTTGTTGGCAAGAATGTTAGCGAGGAAAGGAAAAAGCAGGGCTTACAACAAAAAGAGCTTCTGGCTCGGATTCAAGTGGCCGGCGTCGACATAAGTCCATCAGGTTTGTCAAAAATCGAAGGGCAAACTCGTCTGGTGACCGACAAAGAGCTTGTTGCTATTGCCGGAGCATTGAATGTGACAACTGAAGATTTACTTAAAAAACGCAGAAAGAAAAAACGGAAAGGTTTGTAGAACAAGGCAAAGCGCCGCACTATATCGCGCGGGCGCTTTTTATAATTAAGTAAGTTTTTTAAAGAAGATTAGACACGGCGAAATTGGCAAAATGCGCTGCCTCTTCTGTTGAACGATCGCTATTTAGCCCTATTTGATAAAACACATCAAAAGCGAACTGGCGAAGCTGAGCTAGTGTCGTTGTCCCTTCTGGTATGTTAAGCCGGACCTCTTGGTCATTGATGGTTATCGTTAAATATTTTGCTGTGCCAGCTTGAAGCGCATCAACAAGCGTTTGGCGATCTGGCTGTTGAGCAGATGCTAAACAACAAGGTGCACATAACGAAAAAATCGAACCTAACACTGCGAACTTTGCAACCGTATTCTTGAACATAAAAGCACCTCCTTTTTATTATAATAATCTCATTGTATAGGTTTAATTTACAAAAAACAAGATTTTTATTCGATTTTGGAGCAATTAACGTTTTTTGTCTATGTACTTTAAATTTTATGATAATTATCAAAACTCATCGTATGGTAAATAATCAGTGACGTTTGTATTTATTGCTTCGGCATCATTTAAATGTATCGCCCCATGCGAGCATTTTCATTGGATTATCTGCTCAGCCGAGCCGCGAGGCCAAAGAAAATAAATATTATTTTCTTTGTACAGGAGGACACAACTTTGTTGTGTCCCCCCTGTGGCCGAAGGCCCTACGGGCCTTCGGCGCCTCGCGGCGCGGCATAGAGTCTGATCATAACTTTCTGCAAAAGCAAACTTTAGCAAGAGTTTCACCTTTTGCACCAAAACCATCCTTGCGAACTTGCGGTTTTACTTGTATAATTAGCGTAAACTTAGTTTTTATCTAACCAGGAGGTTTCACTATGAATCTAAAAGGAACTCGGACGGAGGCAAATTTGCTCGCGGCGTTTGCTGGAGAATCTCAAGCGCGCAATAAGTACACATACTACGCTTCTGCGGCTCGCAAGGATGGCTATCAGCAAATCGCGGATATCTTTGAGAAGACCGCTGCAAATGAAAAAGAACATGCTAAATTATGGTTTAAGTACCTGCACGACGGCGCGGTTCCGGCAACTATGGAGAACCTTAAGGACGCTGCTGCTGGCGAGCGCTTCGAGTGGACCGAAATGTACAAGGAGTTCGCTGATGTTGCAGATGAGGAAGGCTTCACTGAAATTGCTAAGGCTATGAGGCTTGTTGCTGATGTGGAAAAAGAACACGAGGCTCGCTACAATGCGTTGCTCAAGAATGTTCAGGACGGAAAAGTCTTCGAAAAAGATAGTTCTGTTGTTTGGGTTTGCAGAAATTGCGGCCATGTTCACGTCGGCACCGCTGCTCCAGATGAATGTCCAACTTGCAAGCACGCTCAAGCCTATTTTGAGATTAAGGCCGATAACTATTGATTTCTCTTCCTTACCAAACGCTTGGAACCGAAATAAGTAATTAGTTTCGTCCAACAAAAACTACAAACTTTAAGCGCCTTCGATGGGCCTTGTTGCGTCGTCGAAGGTGCTTTTTGTAACGCAAAAAACGCATTTTTATTGGTGGGGAACGAGGTTTCTCAAAAACAAATACAACCCCATTCTTGAAAACTGGTGATATGTGCCAAATTTTATTGATTGCGCGCTCTCGAAAAACAATTGTTGATAAATCCAGAAATCGGAGAAATTATATCTTGGGCGCTCGAAAAAGGGAACGTTCATGATTTCCAACTGTTTAAAAGTAGCAAAATCCGCTTGAAATCAAGAGGACGACTAACGGCAGATAGTGGCTATCAAGGACTTGCAAAATGGCATGCGAATTCCGTTTTGCCGAAAAAGTCTACCAAAAATCATCCTTTATCGAAGCAAGAGCGAAAACAGAACAAAAAGGTCTGAATAAAATGTATCGCAGTTGAGCACGTGATCGCCTTGGTTAAGCGGTTCCGGATTCTTTCAGAACGCTATCGCAACCAAAGGAAACGCTTTTCTCTCCGTTTTTCTTTGATCACTGCTATTTGGGATTTTGAACAACTCCATTAATTTCGCAAGAGAGCGATTATTTTCTTTGTATCCAAGAGCCCAACAAAGTTGCACTCTTGGATGGCCGACAGGCCTGTAGGTCCTGTCGGCGCCTCGCCTCCGCCAGATGCTCGATCAGGGCGCTACACCGGTATTTGCGATTTTGAACAACTCTCTTGATTTCGCAATAGGATTAATGTTTATTTGCCGATTTTTTCCAAAAACTCAAGTTTAAGCTCTTGCTCAAGGGCGAGTTTCAGCAGACGTTGTATTTGACTAGGTCATACAAATTTATGCACAACTACTCTCCTATGGCACTCCCCTTTTCTGCCAAAACTTGACTTGCCTTCATCAAGCAGCTATAATTAATTGGTAATTGTCATGATTTGATGTTACATCCTTACTCCAACTCGATTGGGGTCTAATGTCCAAAAGGAGGTGCAATAATATGTCAAATGTGAAGGCGGCTTATGAAACAGTGGTTGTTTTTTCCTTGAAAAATGGCGAAGAGGCTGTTTCGGCTTCGGTTCAAAAGTTCAAAGAGCTCATTGAGAAAAATGCAGTTCTTGATAGCGTTGATGAGTGGGGCAAAAGGAAACTTGCCTACCTAATCAACAAGGAATCAGAAGGCTACTATGTGCTTTTCAACTTCACTAGCGAATCGGATTTCCCGGCGGAGCTCGATCGTATCTACAAGATTACAGACGGAATCCAGCGCTCTTTGATAGTTCGAAAAGAAGGCTAAGGAGACAATCAGATGTTAAACAGTGTAGTTCTAATGGGAAGGTTGACAGCAGACCCGGAACTCCGGCATACTCCGAACGGTGTCGCCGTAAGTACGTTTACGTTGGCTGTTAATCGCTCGTACACAAAGGCCGGCTCGGAGCGCGCAACTGATTTCATCGATGTTGTCGTGTGGAGACATACTGCGGAGTTCGTTTGCAAGTACTTCTCTAAAGGGCAACTGATGGCCGTTGAGGGTTCGATTCAAACTCGTACGTACCAGGATAAAGAGGGCAATAACCGCAAGGCTTTTGAGGTTATCGCGAATAATGTTCATTTTGCAGAGTCTAAGCGTGAATCTTCGAACTCATACGGTAGCGGCTATGAGAGGCCTGCTGCAGAACCTTCATATCAGCAGCCGAAAGAAGTCACTCCGTCGTTTGAGAACGGAAGCGATGACGACTTCAGAGAAGTTCCAGCTGACGACGATTTGCCGTTCTAGTTGGTTTTAGCTTTAATTTTTTGGGAATACCTTAGGCAAGCAGCTAGTGGCGCCGCGAGGCGCCGAAGGCCCCCTTGGGGCCTTCGGCCAACCCAGAGCGCAACTACGTTGGGCTCTGGGTTACAAAGAAAATAAAATATTTATTTTCTTTGGCCTCGCGGCCGTCGCGGAGCTATAGCATTAAGCTGAAACCTCAAAAATACAACCTTTGAGTAAAACAAAAATATAAAGGAGGGTTAACCTTATGTCAGAAAGGCCAGAGAGAGAAAATCGCCGTATGGGCGCGCGCAGAAGAAGAAAAGTCTGCGTTTTCTGCGTCGATAAGGTCGAGAATATTGATTATAAAGATGTTTCAAAGTTACGCCGCTTCATTTCTGAGCGCGCAAAGATTCTTCCAAGGAGAGTCACCGGCACCTGTGCGCACCATCAACGTGCCCTAACAAGCGCCATCAAGCGTGCACGTCACCTAGCTTTGCTACCATTCACTAACGACTAAAAAAATTGTGCGACAGCTTTGAAATATAGGCTGTCGCGTTGTTTCAAGAAAATAGATTACTATCAGCAATAAAGGCCAAATATCGTGTGAAAAATTAAAGCCGTAGAACTTATATCTACGACTTTTTTATTGAACTTACTTTTTTTCTTTAATTAGTGATCCACCAGCGATACTCACGACCACAAGGAGTTTTCGGCTCGTCTTCGTCAACCCATAACTCAATTGGTAGGGGCCTCATTTTCTTTGCTTTAAAGTCTTGCGTACTCTCGCAGGCGGTGCAATAGGCCTGGTAACGTTCTTGCCAGCTTTTACCTCCTGAAACTGCACTAATATGATCCGCTAAGACCTTTTTCTTTTCTGCCATAATATCAATCCTTTCTACAATAAAATATTCTGAGTTCGAATCCGAGTTAAATATAACAAAAAAATATACGATTGCCAATGTTTTGTGGTTTTGTTTTTTGCGTGAGCAAAACACACCAGAATCGAAATAGACAAAGTCAGGTAAACTGTCGCTTGTTCTCTAATAGCATAATCGATTGATCTAAACCGCGTCGTCAATAAAGCTTGGGTACGCTTCAAGCGGGAATGACGTCAGTAATTCCTCCGAAAAAGAACCGCAAAACTCTGCGTAACTACGATAAGCATATTTACAAGCTGCGACACCTCGTCGAGAATGCTTTTTTGTAGCTCAAGAAATGGCAAGGCATTGCTACGCGTTATGCTAAGAATGTTTCTTCATTTGTTGCTGCGATTCAAATTAGATGCATTGCTCTTTGGCTAAAAATTTATTGCTGACACTATCTAAGGTTCTTTTCCACACTCATTCGCTTTGCTCATAGGTAAAGCGAATTTTTGAGATGTTGTCTTTAAACAATTCGTTATAATAATCTAAATCAAAGTCTTTGTAATTCCATTCAACTTCTTTATCACGATTGTAATCGTAATACATTGGAAGCTTTCCTGTTTTATTCGTTTCATCAATTATATCAGCAAGCTCATACGGCGAAATATCTTCGATGATGCCCTTGCCACGTCCATCCGTAACATGTGGGTAATGCGCCGCCGCATCGGGTTGCATTTCTGTT
>JAZQJR010000193.1:0-1612 GCA_045541715.1 Acutalibacteraceae bacterium | reverse complement strand
TCTTTTTCCTCCTCTTTCTTCTCCTCACCTTCATCCTTCTTTTCCTCAACTATTTTTTCAGTTTGCTCTTTTTCTTCATTCTCAATTATGTCATCCTGCTTTTTCTCAACTGCTCTTTCCACTAATTCCTCCACTACGATGTCATCTTCCTTTTTCTCTTTTTCAGCTGCTTCTACCGCTACAGCTTTCTCTTTCTCAACCACTCCTTCATTTTGTTCTTTCTCTTCTTCCTTCTCGACATGCATCTCCAGCTCGTTATCATCTTGTTTTTTGCTCGAGTCCTCTTTCGCTTCTCCAACTGCTTCTGTAACCACTTCTTTCTTTTCTGACACCAGCATTACGTTTTTTTGCTGTTCCTTACGTTCTTCGCGCTCTGTTCTTGTTTCTGCATTCTTTGCCTTAACCTCGAATTTAGCTTCTTCTGCTGTAGTAATCTTTTCTTTTTCAGCCTCTAGCTTTTGTTTAGCAGTTGATAAATCCTCCTCTGCCATCTCAATCCGATTAATGAGTTTGGAGAATTTCTTCTGCTGCTTTTTAGACAAGATGTCAAGGTCCTGGCCTCCAGAGTCCTCTTTAAGCGTTGCTTTAAGAGCATCAAGTCTCTTTTGCTCAGTACGAACCTGGTTGCTCGCCTGACGAACATCATCCCTACTCGAGCGGACTTCTTTCTCGGCTTCTCTTTCCTTAAGCTCCATAGCTGAATTTTCTTCTAGTTCTGCGCTATAGCTTTGTGAATACGAAGTTTCCGGCGCTGCTGGTGCAGAACCACATGGTCCCTCGGCGAAGCTTGACAAGATCGATGGCACAAAGCTCAGACCTGTTGCGAAAAGCAAGCCTAAAGCAACACCTCGCGCACTAATCCCACCGCTCACGTTCAACAAGTCGTCATCGCTCAGCTCGCCAGACATTGAGGTCGAATATTCCAAAAACTCCTCGACGGTAAACTCAAGTCCGTGAGCCTTCGCCAACGGCAAGACTTTTTCCGCGAGAATCTCTACTTCGCTACCTAAGTTCGCGCCCTTTTGCAGGTTATCCTTCAGCTCGACCACCTTTCTTGCTAGCCCTTCATCCGTTTTGACTAGCGCCAAAAACTCCTTTACGTTTTCCATCGACATGCCCTTATCCTCCTTTTAACTAAAAACGATTATAAAAAATAAATTAAATAGTGACTTTTACATTATATCGCTCGTTTTTCTCGTTGTCAACACTTTCGCTAATTTTTTTCAATATTACAAGCGCGTTGTGTGCGCAATGTGCCAACAAGGGCCTTAAATCCGTTGTGCAACGATATTAACGCGTTTGTTTTAGGCGAATTTCACAATCGAAGCGAGTAGATGTCAAAGCTTTGGGAGTGCCCTATGCGAGTTGATTTAGAGCCTTATTGCGCAAAATTTATTGGCTTGAAAAAGCGTAGTTACGATATTTTCTGAGAATGCTGATTTCAAATTTAAAAGAAAAACCCGGCCAACTGGGGAGTGCCCTATAGAAGCATTTATGATATACTATTTCCATGAAATGTAAAGCATGTAACGACGAAACGAATCAAATAAAAGCCGGAAAAACAAAGGCGGGAACACAGAAGTACAAATGCAAAAAATGCGGAAAATATTAC
>JAZQJR010000192.1:0-13875 GCA_045541715.1 Acutalibacteraceae bacterium | reverse complement strand
CGCCTCAACGCCTTCGGCCACCGTCAAGATACCCTCACTCAGGCAAGGAAATTTCTCCCTCAAGGCCGACATAATTGATGTTACTTGCGGCGGCCTCAGGCCAATTTTTTTAAGTGACTCTGCGCGAGCAAAAACCTTCCGCGGCGAGGCGGACAGCACAAGTTTGCCCTCGTTGAGGACGACCACCTTGTCGGCGTAGCGCGCGATGTCCTCCATGCTGTGTGAAATCAAAATCACGGTCTTGCCGCGCTGCCGATTGTAGTCATAGATGCGGCTCAAAAGGTGCTCCTTCGCCAACGGGTCAAGGCCGGCGGTGGGCTCATCCAAGATTAAAATCTCCGGGTCCATCGCGAGCACCCCGGCAATGGCGGCTTTTCTCTTCTCGCCGCCAGACAAATCAAATGGCGACTTGCTCAGCGCATCAACCTCTAGGCCGACAAAGGCGCAAGCATCGTGGACTTTTTGCTCGACCTCGCCCTGCGAGAGGCCCATGTTGAGCGGCCCGAACGCGATGTCCTTGTAGACGGTGTCCTCGAACAGCTGATGCTCCGGGTACTGGAAGACCATCCCCACCCGGAAGCGCACCTCGCGGATTTTTTTCGGCTCGGCCCAAATATCCTTGCCGTCTAAAAGCACTTGCCCCGCCGTCGGCCGCAAAAGGCCATTTAGCTGCTTAATTAGCGTCGACTTTCCCGAGCCAGTATGTCCAATTAAGCCGATAAATTCGCCCTTTTCGACCGACAGGCTCACGTTATCGACGGCGTTTTTCGCGCTCGCGAGCCCACTTTCATAGGCGTACGACAGGCTTTTCACTTCTATTTGCGCCACACAAAAATCCTCCTTAACGCCCAATCTACCTAGTCAAAAATTCTCGCAAAACCTCCACGCAATCCGCTTCATTAAGCGCCACAGTAGGTAAGTCTAGTCCGGCTTTTTTCAGCTCGTGAAGTAACTCAACAGGCTGCGGAACCGCCAGCTGACAGCACTTCAGGAAGTCGACATCCGAGAAGACCTCCAGCGGCGTACCGAGCCTTGCGACTCGCCCCTCGTTCATCACCAGCACGCGGTCGGCGTCGATGGCCTCGTCCATGTGGTGCGTGATAAGAACTACCGTGATTCCGCGCTCGCGGTTGAGGCGCCGCACCGTCTCGAGGACCTCCTGGCGCCCCGCCGGGTCGAGCATCGCGGTCGGTTCGTCCAGTACGATGCACTGTGGTTTCATCGCGATGACCCCGGCGATCGCCACTCGTTGCTTTTGCCCGCCAGAAAGGCTATACGTCGCGGCCTTTCGATACTCGAGCATGTCAACCGCTTCTAATGCTTCCTCCACGCGAGCCCGGATTTTCTCTGGCGCAAGGCCCAAATTCTCTGGCCCAAACGCTACATCTTCCTCGACGACGCTCGCCACGATTTGATTGTCCGGATTTTGCAGGACCAACCCCACCGTGCTGCGAATCTCATAAATTTTCGACTCGTCCCTCGTGTTTGCGCCGTTTACAAGGACATCTCCGGCCGACGGCAGCAACATCGCATTTAGGTGCTGCGCGAGCGTCGATTTGCCACTACCGTTATGGCCTAAAATGGCCAAAAACTCACCGCGATTTATCTGCAAGTTAAGGCCAGTCAGGATATTCTCCGCGGCACCATCGTCGTACCGAAAGCTCACGTCGACGAGTTTTATAAAGTTATCCATATCAAAAGCTCCCCAACCTACCGTTGCCAAATCGCCGTGGAGCCGCACGGGAGCACGATTTTCTGCTCCGTCACGGGTAGGCCGATTTCCTCCGCCGAGACCTCGCCGCCGAATTTTTTCTTGAGTGTCACGCTCAAAAGGCATTCCATTACGGCCGGCGAGAGGCCCGTCGTGTACGAGTTCAGCAGCAGGAAACTGGCTTCCTCCGACAAGATTTGCGCGCATAAATTCACCAGCGGAAACAGCTCGCTCTCAAGCTTCCAGACCTCGCCACCGGGCCCTCTGCCATACGACGGCGGATCCATAATGATGCCATCGTATTTGTTTCCGCGTCGAATTTCTCGCTGCACAAACTTCACGCAATCGTCGACAATCCAACGAATCGGCCTCTGGGCAAGACTGGACATCGCGGCGTTCTCCCTCGCCCAAGCAACCATGCCCTTGGAGGCGTCCACATGGCAAACACTCGCGCCAGCACTGGCCGCAGACAATGTCGCCGCACCGGTGTAGCCGAACAAATTGAGCACCTTAAGTGGCCTGCTCGCTGACTTAATTTTCTCCGCGACGAAGTCCCAATTCACGGCCTGCTCCGGGAAAATTCCCGTGTGCTTAAAGCCCATCGTCTTCAAATTAAAGCGCAAATTTTTGTAGCTAATCGACCAAACCTTCGGCACTTTTCTGAGCTCTTGCCAAGCGCCGCCGCCGGTACTCGAACGATGATACACCGCGTGAGCGCCCCTCCAAAGCGGATTTTTCTTCGGGGTATCCCAGATGATTTGAGGGTCGGGCCGAATCAAAATAACGTCGCCCCACCGCTCGAGACGCTCGCCGGCAGAGGTGTCGAGGAGCTCGTAGTCCTTCCAAGTCGCAACTCTCATATTAGGCCCTCTTCCGGCAGCCGCGCGCGGATGACGTCTGCCACCTCGTTTGCCAATTTCGTGATGCGCTCCAAGTCCTCGCCCTCTAGCATTACTCGAATTAACGGCTCCGTGCCGGAAACGCGCACCAAAATTCGTCCAGTTGGCTCTCCGTCGGCGCTCGCTGGCGCAAATTCCTTATTAACATCCTTGATGGCCGCCTGAATTGTCTCATCCGCGTAGAACTTCAGCTTGCCGAGGTTGTTGACCTTGACGTTCACCATCACCTGCGGATATTTCTTCATCAAGCCGGCCAACTCAGAAAGCTTTTTGCCGCTATTTTTCAAGATGCTCAAGAGTTGAACCGCCGTGAGTTGACCATCGCCCGTCGTCGAATGGTCTAGAAAAATCACATGGCCGGACTGCTCGCCGCCGAAGTTGTAGCCATTTTTCAGCAGCTCCTCGAGGACGTACCTATCCCCCACCTTCGTCGCCACAAAGTTCAAATCTTGCTCAGCACAAAAGCGATTAAAGCCGATGTTGGTCATCACCGTGCCGACGACCGTATCATTGGCCAGCCTGCCCCGCTCGCGCAATGCCCTCGCGCAAATCGCCATAATGAAGTCGCCATCGATGATATTGCCCAGCTCGTCTACCGCCAGACAACGGTCGGCGTCCCCGTCGAAGGCGATGCCCGCGTCGAAGTTGTGCTCGCGCACATAGGCCGCCAGCCTCTCAACGTGCACCGACCCGCAATTCTCGTTTATGTTCGTCCCATTCGGCGCATTATTGATGAGCACACACTCGGCGCCAAGCCGCGAGAACAGCTTCTCCGCTGTGCGGCAAGCAGAACCATTTGAGCAGTCGAAGGCAACCCGCAAGCCGCTCAAATCGCCGCTTATCGTGCCGGCAATGTGCTCTATGTAGTCGTCCACCGCACCCTCAGCAACCGTCTTAATGCCCAAGTCTTTATGAGCGACATCGGCGATATCAACCGGCACATCGCCAAGCACGATTTGCTCTATTTGCTCCTCGACCTCATCCGGCAACTTGTAGCCGCTCTCGCTGAAAATCTTTATCCCGTTGAACTCGAAGGAGTTGTGCGAGGCCGAAATCATGATGCCTGCACTCGCGTTATATTGCCTCACTAAATGGGCCACAGCCGGCGTCGGAATCACTCCCAAGCAGACCGCGTCCACACCCACCGAGCAAATGCCTGCAACGAGCGCGCCCTCCAGCATGTCGCACGAGAGCCTGGTGTCCCTGCCAATCAAAATCGTCGCTCTTCCCTCTTTATTTTTCGCCAAAAGACTCGCCGCGGCTTGCCCTATCTTCATCGCGCGCTCGGCCGTTAGCTCGACGTTCGCCACTCCGCGCACGCCGTCGGTTCCAAAAAGTCTACCCATAAAAAGTCAATCTCTCCCTAAAATATTCCTCACTAAAGTGGCGCCTCGCACCTTGGGCAAGCAGCTCACCTGGCGCCGCGAGGCGCCGAAGGCCCCGTTGGGGCCTTCGGCCCACCCAGAATTCAACAATGTTGAATTCTGGGTGCACAAAGAAAATAAAATATTTATTTTCTTTGGCCTCGCGGCCACGGCTAGCCCATAGCCGCCAAGTAACCCCATCAACTCAGTCACTCTTGCGGCGCAAGGCCAAGGTGCAAGTAGGCTGACCGATTCGCAACTCTGCCACGCGGCGTGCGGCTGATGAAACCAATTTGCATCAAATACGGCTCATAGACGTCCTCGATGGTCACCGCCTCCTCGCCAATCGCCGAAGCCAGCGTCTCAAGGCCCACGGGGCCGCCCTTGTAGAACTCAATCATCGTCCTGAGCATCCTGCGGTCGTTCGCGTCCAGCCCAAGTTCGTCAATATCCAATTTATTCAGCGCCATACGCGCCGTGCCAAAGTCAACCTCACCGCGGCTCTCGACGAGCGCAAAGTCCCTCACGCGCTTGAGCAACCTGTTGGCAATTCGCGGCGTCCCCCGCGAGCGAGAAGCCACCTCAAGCGCGCCGTCCTTATCGATGCTTATGCCCAAAATCGACGCACTGCGAGTCACGATGCGCGAAAGCTCCTCCGGGGTGTACATCTCGAGGCGCAAAACAACTCCGAAACGATCCCTTAGCGGCGCCGAGAGTTGTCCTGCGCGGGTGGTGGCCCCGACGAGCGTAAACTTGGGCAGCGGCAAATGATACGATGTGGCCATTTGCCCCTTGCCGGTGATGATATCTATGGAAAAATCCTCCATCGCCGGATATAAGATTTCCTCGACGGTTCTCGGCAGCCTATGTATCTCGTCGATGAAGAGCACGTCGCCCTCATTTAGGTTCGTAAGGAGCGCCGCAAGGTCGCCGGGCTTTTCTATGGCCGGCCCTGACGTAATACGAAAGTTCACACCCATCTCGTTCGCGATGATGCCTGATAATGTTGTCTTACCGAGGCCTGGCGGGCCATAGAGAAGCACGTGGTCTAGCGGTTCCTTACGGATTTTTGCCGCCTTGATGAACACCGAGAGATTCTCCTTGACCTTGTCCTGCCCGACATATTCGGCTAACGTTCGCGGTCGCAGCGGGTTTTCGACGTCGAAATCCTCGGGGAGCTCCTCTGGTGCCAATATTCTGTTTTCAAAATCAAATTCCATCTCCAACGGCTAAGCCCTCCCCGCCATCGATTTGAGCGCGTTGCGAATTAGCTCCTCCACGGGCAACGTCTCATCGAATTGCGATACCGCGGCGGCCGCCTCCGATTGCGAGTAGCCCAACACAGAGAGCGCGTTAATCGCGGCGGCGGCATTTCCGAGTGGCGCCTTCACGAAGGTTGTCTGCCCCATCGGCGCCGCCACTTGAGCCTTCTCCACTTTATCTCTCAGCTCGAGGATTATTCGCTGCGCCAACTTGTTGCCCACACCCGGCGCCATCGTCAAGGCCTTGCTGTCTCCGGCGGCTATCGCGAGGGCAACTTGCTCCGCGGACAATGTCGACAAAATCGCGATACCGACCTTCGCACCGACGCCCGATACGGATGTTAACATCTTAAAGCAATTCAGCTCGTTCAACTTAGAGAAGCCAAACAGCTCCATGGCGTCCTCGCGCACGCTCAAGTGCGTGTAAATGAAGACTTCTTCGCCGAGCGCCGGCAACTCACTCAGCGTATGCTGGGTAACATTGCATTTGTAGCCAACGCCCGCGCACTCGACGGCGACGGTGAGGCCCTCGACGCCGATCAACTTCCCTCTGAGGCTATAAAACATTATATGAGTTTCTCCTTTTCATCATACTCATGCGCAAGTCCGAGCCGCAGGCCTGCGCGTGACAAATCGCGATAGCCAAAGCGTCTGCAGTGTCATCGAGTTTCGGCATCTTCTCCAGTGCCAACAAGCGCTTAGTCATCTCCATAACCTGGGCTTTTTTTGCCTTGCCATAGCCCGTCACGACGGTTTTAACTTGCAGCGGCGTGTACTCAAATATCGGGACATTTTTCCTTTGCGCACTAAGCAGAATCACGCCCCTCGCCTGCGCAACATCTATGGCGGTCTTCTGATTATTCTGAAAGTACAGCTTCTCTATGGCCAGCGCATTCGGTTGCACCTTCTCAAGCAACTCGCTCATATCATCATATATCTTCTCAAGTCGGCTACCAAACGGCACTTCCGCGCCTGTTTGAATGGCCCCATAGCACAACACCTGAAACTTGAGCGCCTTAGCATATATCGCACCATATCCAACAATCGCATATCCCGGGTCAATTCCGAGTATCTTCACTTGCTTAAGGCTCCTTTTCGCAAAAAAGTTAACTTAAATTATAGCATAAGAGTGGAGAACGGAGCAACTTAAGCTGGCAAGGGAGTGCCCTATATGAACATTTATGGGGAGTGTTTTCTAAATAATCAAGCGTGATATAATAGAAGGAAAAGGTAAACAGCGTTATAAATACAAAAAAATGCGGTTGCCGACTTGTTCCCACAAGGCATAAACTGGCAGCCGCATTTTTTACATTTGTAACGCTGTTCAGCCTTTACAAAACCAGCTTTTACGTATTCATTTGATTCGCACTTTTTGCATTTGTACATATCTATACCGCCCTTTTTTCCCTATTATATCACGCTTGGTTATTTAAGCAACACCCAAAAAATAAGTAGCACACGAAAATGTGCTAAAATACTCTTATAAAGTCACGGAGGCGTTGTGATGAACTTTGAGGCGATATTCAAAATAATGGATGAGGCTTTTCCGGACAACGAAATGCGTACTTACGAAGGGCAGAAGAAGCTGTTGGAAAATGAAAAATATCACATACACGAAGAGCTTGATGAAAATGGAGCTCTTGTTGGCTTTTTAGCATATTGGAAGCTTGCGAATTGCGTGTTCTTTGAGCATTTGGCTGTATTATCGAAGCTTAGAGGGCAAGGCATAGGCAAAAATATTCTCCTAAAGAATATAAAAGGCGCTAAGTTGCCGATTTTTCTAGAGGTCGAGCCGCCAGAGACTGATATTGCAAAACGAAGGATAGCCTTTTATGAGAAAATAGGATTTCATTTGAGTGACTTCTACTACGAGCAGCCGCCTTTACGGGAAAATCAACTGGCACAACGATTGCTGATAATGAGTTATCCAGCGCCAATTTCCGCCGAGAAATTTGCAAAATACAAAAAAGAAATCTATACTAATGTGTACAATATTACAATTTGAGGCATCGCTAAACAAGCCGCTGCCATGTAAAATCAGGTTCTAAAGACCTTCATAAGCGGTCACTTCTTTTAATTTGTGTTGTTTGCAAAAATCGCAAGGAGTGCCCTAAGTTAGCATTTTCATTGGATTAGCTACCCAGCCTGGCCGTGAGGCCAAAGAAAATAATTCTTATTTTCTTTGTGGCCAATCACTCAACGTTGTTGAGTGATTGGCTGGCCGAAGGCCGTAGGGCCTTCGGCGCCTCGCGGCTGCTAGATGCTCGATCAGGGCACTCCCGAATAGTACCATACATGCAATATTAGCAATGCCATTTTGAGAACAAGGAGCCTATCATGAGTGATTACGTAATTTTCACCGATTCTACCTGCGACTTGAGCACCGAGCACGCGAAAAGCCTGGGCGTAAACGTCATCCCACTGAGTTTTATTTTCGAGGGCAAGCAATATCAAGACGGCGGTATGCCGTACAAAGAGTTTTACGACTTATTGCGTGAAAAGAAAAATGTTACGACCAGCCAAATCAACACTGGTGCGTTTATTGATGCCTTTGAGCCGCACCTACAGGCCGGCCAGGACATCCTATACATAGCGTTTACGTCGTCTCTCAGCGGCACCTATGCCTCTGCGAAAATCGCCCAAGAGGGGCTGAGCGACAAGTATCCAGACAGGAAGCTAATGATAGTCGATTCGCTTTGCGCCTGCGCGGGAGAGGGCTTGCTAGTTCACTATGCGGCTACGAAGAAAAGCGACGGTATGCCGATCGACGACTTAGTTGAGTGGCTCGAGCAAAACAAGAAAAAAGTCTGCCACTGGATTGTCGTAGAGGATTTATTCCATCTTAAGCGCGGCGGACGGCTTTCGTCCGTATCGGCTCTTGTCGGCACAATGCTCGGTGTTAAGCCGATTTTAAGAGTCGATGACAACGGCAAATTAGTCCCTGCCGACAAGGTTCGCGGTCGTCAAGCTGCGCTCGCGTCTTTGGTTGAGCGCATGAAGCAAACCGCCACTGTGACGCCAGATGATGTAGTTTTCATTGCGCACGCCGACGCCCTCGATGACGCAAATTTCGTGAAAGAGCTCATCCTAAAAGAGTTCAACGTCAAAGAAGTCAAGGTTAATTACATCGGCACTGTTGTCGGTTCTCACGCCGGCCCAGGTACAATCGCACTCTTCTTTATGGGGAAAGAAAGATAGTTTTAAATTGACAGTTTTCTACAAAGTGTTTTCGTCATAATAACCGCATTCTCTTGCGGTAAGGTGTAAAAATTCCTTCTTAATCCGACTTTCTCGAAGCCAAACTTTTCATACAGCGAAATCGCCGCTGCGTTAGACGCACGGACCTCAAGAGAAATGAAACTTAGCCTTTGCGACTGCGCGAAGGCTATTATTTTTTTTAGCAAATTTTGTGCGATTCCGCATCGTCTAAATTTGGATGCTACGGCGACGTTTGTGATGTAGCCCTCGTCGAGCACGAAATAGAACCCGATATATCCGACCACCAGCGCATTTTCATTGAGCGCCACCAAAAAGTTTGAGTTGTCCTTGTGCAGCTCCTCGAGCAAAGAGCCCTCCGACCACGGCTGCGAAAAGCATTCCTTCTCTAGCGCGGCGATGCCATTTATATGCTCTTCACGCATTTTTTCTATTTTAAAGTCCAAGTTTTCTCATTCCGTTTCAAATTTAAGCTCGTCAAGCAACTCATAAAGCGCAGCCTCTATGTGGTTTCTACACTGCTCATAAACCTTTACGTCTCCGCCGAACGGGTCCAAAACTCCCGTGCCTAAAATGTATATTTTTTCTATAGGAACAGACATACTTAACAAAGCATCTTTGTGCGAAGCTGTCATCACAATAAACTTGTCAATCGACGATAAATTGATGTCAAAAATGCTCCTGGAAATATGTTCACTTAGGTCAATTTCAATTTTTTTGCAGACTTCGATAGCGTTACTGGAGGCAGGCGAGCTGTTATTTGCAGCAAGTCCTGAGCTTGAGACCGTTATATTTTTTATATTTTTCTCCGCTATGATCTTTTTGAAAATGCCAGCAGCCATCGGGCTTCTGCAAGTGTTGCCAGTGCAAACAAAAAGTATATTCATTGCTCCAAAATTACTCCCTTACGATTTCGCGTCGAACCAAGTCTTACCAATATTAGCGTCGGCTACTAGTGGCACGTTCAACTTCGCAGCATTTTCCATCTCGACTTTCAAAATATTGGCAACCGAGATGGCTTCTGCCTCTGGCGCCTCGACGATTAGCTCGTCGTGAACCTGCAAAATCAAGCGCGCATTCAATTTTTCCTCACGCAGACGACGGCTCACATTGATCATCGCGATTTTGATGATGTCGGCCGCCGAGCCCTGTATCGGCATGTTTCGCGCCACGCGCTCGCCGAAGGCTCTAAGATTAAAATTAGAGGAGGCTAACTCCGGCAAATATCTGCGTCTACCAAAAATTGTCTCAACAAATTTATTTTCCTTCGCGGCCTCGATCGTCTCGCGCATGTACCGCTCAACCCCGGCGTAGTGCGCCAGGTAGCTGTCGATGTAGGCCTGCGCCTCCTTGCGCGTCACGCCGATGTCCTTGGCCAGCGAGAAGGCGCCAATCCCGTACACGATGCCGAAATTGACAGCCTTGGCGCGGCTCCTCATCAGCGGAGTCACCATATTTTCTGGGATGTTGAAAACCTGCGCGGCTGTTTGAGTATGGATGTCCAAGCCGTTTTTGAAGGCCTCAAGCATGGTTTTGTCGTCGGCGAGGTGAGCCAAAATTCGCAGCTCGATCTGAGAATAATCGGCGTCAACCAGCACCCAGCCCTCGCGCGCACGGAAAAACTTCCGTAACTCCTTGCCGCGATCTGTCCGAACAGGAATATTTTGTAAATTTGGCTCCAGCGAGCTTATCCGGCCGGTGCGCGCTTCGACCTGATTGAATCGCGAGTGAATTCGCCCGTCGCAGCCGACCACCTTGAGCAGCCCATCGCAGTAGGTACTTTTCAGCTTTGCCAACGCGCGGTACTGTAGCACGGCGTCTACCGCCGGATGGACTCCGCGCAGCCCCTCCAAAACCTCCGCGCTAGTCGAGTAACCGCTTTTTGTTTTCTTGCCCTTAGGCAGTTTCAGCTCCTCGAAGAGCACTTCACCGAGCTGCTTGGGAGAATTTAAATTAAACTCGTGTCCGATAAGCTCAAATACTTCGCCTTGCAAAGCCTGCAGCTCTTTTTCTAAGGTTTCGCCGTAGTCTTTTATTCCTTCTGCGTCAACCAGAAAGCCAACCTGCTCCATCTCAGCCAACACTTTTGCCAGCGGAATTTCTACATTTTCGAGCAAATCTTTTTGTAAGTTATCCTTGATTTCCCCCTCGATTATACAGCATAAATCGCTAAAGGTAGCTGCGTTTTGCACAAAGGCGTCGTCCTCGAGTAAGTCATTGTTTATTTTTACTTTTTTTACAGCGTATTCCTGGATTAATGTTTCGAGATTGTAGTTTTTGCTAGAAGGGTTGAGCAAATAAGCGGCTAAAAGAACATCCAGTTTGACGCCTTTCACATCGATATTAAAGTTGTGCATAATTTCGTAAAAAGTTTTTATATCGTAGGTTTTCTTCTCAATTTGCTCATCTTTCATTATTGATTTGAGCAAATCTTTGTAGCTAGCCAAGTTATCCAAAATATAGACTATATCATTTAGAGCAAGTCCTATTCGCTTAAGTTTTAGCTCTTTGTTTTTATATAAAAAGCTAATAGATTTTCGACTTTGAATAAGTTTTCCAAGCGTATTCGGTGCTTCATTTACAACGATTTTTACGGTTTTATCTTCAGAAGTTATTTCTTCGTTAGTTTGCTCTAGGCCAAACTTGTTTAAAAGCGAAAACATTTCCAGCTCCGTGAGCATTTTCGCGACTTTGGCCTTGTCCATCTCTTGAGGTGTATAACTTTGCAAATCCACATCGATCGGGACGTCCTTAACAATCGTACCGAGAAATTTGCTCAAAAAGGCGTTATCCTTGGAGGCGAGCAACTTTTTGCGAGTGCCCTCCTTGATGTCGAGCGAGTCGATGTTATCGTAGATGTGCTCGAGCGAACCGAAATTGCGAATCAGCTCGCCGGCGCCCTTCTCGCCGATGCCAGCCACGCCCGGGATGTTGTCCGAGGCGTCGCCCTGGATGGCCTTTATGTCAATCAGCTGGCGCGGCGCAACGCCGTAAACCTCGCGAATTTTGTCCTCATCGTAGAGGGTCACCTCGGGCCGGCCGAATTTCGTGGCAGTAATCCTCACGGACACACTCTTCGAGGCGAGCTGCAAGCTATCCTTGTCGCCCGTGGCAATTATGCAGGTTTCGCCGTTCTTTTCGCAAGTGTCAGCCAGCGTTCCAAGGATGTCATCAGCCTCGTAGCCTTCCATCTCGACCATCTTGTATCCCATCGCGGACAGCAATTCTTTCAGTACAGGAAATTGCGCCGCGAGCTCCTCTGGCATGCCCTTGCGAGTCGCCTTGTAGCCGTCATAAGCCTTGTGCCGAAAGGTCGGCGCCTTCATGTCAAACGCAATCGCCACCGCATCGGGAGCTATTTCGTCAGTGAGTTTGTTCAACATCGTCAAAAAGCCATATATTGCGTTGGTATAAACGCCGGACTTTGTGGTCAAAAGTTTTATCCCGTAAAAAGCCCGGTTAAATATGCTGTTGCCGTCCAAGACAAGTAGTTTCATCTTCGCACCTCAAAATAAACGTTGAGATCATTATAGCACATCCCTAACCACAAGAATCATTACCGCAGCTACTAGGAGTACCCTAAGCGAGCATCTGGGACGCCGCGAGGCGCCGAAAGACCTACGGGCCTTCGGCCAGCCCATAGCTCAACTTTGTTGAGCTGTGGGCTACAAATAAAATAAGTATTTATTTTATTTGGCCTCGCGGCAGGCTAGGAAAGCTCAATTATTAGGGTACTCCTCGGTTACTTATGATACTTGCCGCCGGAGGCTATCTGAAATGCGCGATAAATTTGTTCGCACAGCAAAACTCTAGCCAACTGGTGAGGGAAAGTCATTTTTGACATGGACAACAAAAAGTCCGAGCGTTTTTTCACAGACTCGGCTAAGCCAAATGAGCTCCCGATTATGAAGGCAATCTCACTTGCCTTGTATGTCGAGATATCTTGTAGTTTTTGCGAGAAAGCCTCCGACGACAGCTGCTCGCCCTCTATGCACAAGGAAACTACATAAGAATTGGCGGAAATTTTAGACAATATTTTCTCCGCCTCGACGCCTAAACCCATCTGGATTTCTGCATTCGATGGGTTATTTTTCAGCTTATATTCGTCGAGCTCGATCAACTCAAACTTGCAAAAGGAGCCCAGACGCTTTTTATACTCGTTAAAGGCCTCCTGCAGGAACTTCTCCTTGAGCGAGCCGATGCAAATCAACTTTATCTTTACCATATCAGTACCTTTAAATGCCGAGAGCATCCTTAATGCTAGTTTATAGTTTTTTCAGCCGAGCGGGCCGCGAGGCCAAAGAAAATAAATTTTTATTTTCTTTGTATACAAGAGCCTAACAACGTTGCGCTCTTGTATGGCCGAAGGCCCCATTTCGGGGCCTTCGGCGCCTCGCGGCGCCCTCGGTTTGCTTAGGCACTCCTTAAAAGACGAACTCTTTGACGCCCAAATTTGCTACTGGCGCCACCATCAGTTGGTAGTCCGCACCGTGCTTCATGCCTTGGGTTGCAAGGTGACAAACCGACGTCTCGAAGGCCAGCTCTGGGACGTTATTTTCCTGACTCAAGTGTGCCAAAATGAACTTGGTGATGCCTCTTTTTATGAAGGTCGCCAGTTCTGCTGCGCAAGCGTCGTTCGACAAATGCCCGATGTTCGACAGAATGCGCTTCTTCAAATAGTACGGATACGGCCCGTTCTGAAGCATCCGCACGTCGTGGTTGGACTCGATCAGCACGACGTCCGCGCCATCAGTCGCAGAGCGAATTGTGTCAGTCATGTAGCCGATGTCCGTCGCGATGACCGCGCACTTGTGGTCGGCCGTGTCGATTATGTAGCCAACGCTCTGCTGGCTGTCGTGCGGCGTCTCAAATGGTCTGACAAACATCCCGCCGACCTCCGTGCCACCCTCGTCAATGACCTCAACGGGGAACTTACCCGTTAGAATACCCTTCTGTTCGAGGGCCTCCATCGTACCGCTAGAGGCAAAAACCTTCAAGTTGTACCGCGACGCAAAAACCTTCAGCCCCTGAATGTGGTCGCTGTGCTCGTGCGTGATGAAAATCGCCCGAATCGCGCTCATGTCAATGTTATTTGCAAGCAGCGCCTGCTCGAGTTGCTTCGTACTCCGGCCAACATCCACCAGAACCCCGCTGTCACTCGTGCCAACATACGTGGAATTCCCTCGGCTGGAGCTGAATAAAGGACAAATCCGTGCCAAAAAATTAACCTCCGTAAAAAACTTCAAGTCAAATTCAAGATAAAAACATAGGAACAACCATGTGTTCCTATAAAATCGCCCAAGTGGCATATCCGAAGACGTTTTGTTAGCTCTTAGCCGCACCGGCCGCGAGGCCAAAGAAAATAATATTTTCTTTGTGTACGATAGCTCAACAATGTTGAGCTATCGTATAGCCGAAGGCCC
>JAZQJR010000191.1:0-3783 GCA_045541715.1 Acutalibacteraceae bacterium | reverse complement strand
CCTAGCCGCGAGGCCAAAGAAAATAATATTTTCTTTGTGTACAAGAGCCCAACAAAGTTGCGCTCTTGTATGGCCGAAGGCCCTACGGGCCTTCGGCGCCTCGCGGGGTCCAGATGTCTGTTTGGCACATTCCCCAAATTTATGAGAGGAATAAAACTAAACTATGAAAAAGAATAAGTTGTACCGCTTTCTTGCCGCGATAGTTCGGCCGCTCGTACATATTTTTTACCGCCTGGAGGTGCGTGGCCTCGAGAACATCCCGGCAGATGGTCGTTGCATCATTTGCCCGAACCACACCTCAAATATCGACCCGGTTTTGCTTATTGTCACGTTGAGGCGGCAGATTTATTTCATGGCCAAGGCTGAGCTTTTTAAAAATAAGCTGCTGGCAAAGCTTTTTCTAGCTTTGGGCGCTTTCCCTGTGGAGCGTGGTAAAGGCGATGGTGTTGCCATTAGTGAGGCAGAAAACATCTTGCGAAATGGCGAACAGCTGGGGCTTTTCATTGAGGGAGCGCGCTCGAAGACGGGCGACTTTTTGCGGCCGAGGGCTGGTTGCGCGATGATTGCCTACCAGACGAACAGTCCGATAATTCCAGTTTGCATAACCAGCGCCAAGGAGCACAAAGTTAAGTTCTTGAGGAGGACTATTATCTCGATTGGCAAGCCAATCTCTGTTTTCGAGCTCAACATAAAAAATGAGACCGGCAAGGAGTTTCGTGATGCCAGCTGGTTTATCATGGAGAGGATAAAAAGTTTAAAAAGTTAAATTTTTCTGGAGCGCCATAATAACGAAATTTCTTTTTGTTTAGCTGCGCGCGGCTGCCAGATCCTCGCTTAGGGCATTCCATTTAGCTTGCCTGCACATAAAAGCTCCGGGTAATTCCACTGCCGAAGAACCTCATAAGTTCCAATAGCTATTGCGTTAGATAGGTTCAAACTTCTGGCTTGGTTTATCATGGGAATTCTGACCGTTTTGTTCATATTTTCATACAATAGACTTTCATCGAGACCAGCAGTTTCCTTGCCAAAAATTAAATAACACTTGTCCGAATAGCTTATATCCGTATGCTTTTTCTTGGCTTTGGTCGAAAAATAGAAAAACTCACCGTTATTTTTTGAGAAAAACTCCGCCATGTCATTGTAAATGGTTATATCTAAGAGGTGCCAGTAGTCAAGGCCTGCACGCTTTAATTTTTTATCATCGATCTCAAAGCCTAACGGTCCCACTAAATGTAGTCGAGCCCCTGTTGCCGCGCATGTTCTCGCAACATTTCCGGCATTTTGTGGAATTTGCGGCTCCACCATGACAATATTTAGCTCATTCACGACTTTCACCTCTTGGGCTATTATATTATTTCTACGACAAATTAACAACTCAACGAAGGTAATACTGGTTTTTAGAAGCTCTGATAAATAACACGCGTGCTACAGCATAAAACTGCGATAAATACAATTACTCGAGCATTCCTCAACAGGTCCCCATGCTATTTGGGAGTACCATAATAAAAAGTTTTCTTCTGGTTTAGCAGCGCCGGCCGCGAGGCCAAAGAAAATAATATTTTCTTTGTGGCCCAGCGCTCAACGTTGTTGAGTGCTGGGCTGGCAGAAGGCCCGCAGGGCCTTCTGCGCCTCGCGGCGCTCCTGTGGTTTGATTATGGTACTACTTTTAGGGCCTTGCCTTGCACCGCCATCAAAAAAATAATATAATGAAAAGGCTTAAAATTTACACTCTCCGGGAGGACGAAAATGGCACTGGACAAGAAAAAAGCGCTTGAGGGCGCGTTGGGACAAATAGAAAAGCAGTTCGGCAAGGGCGCGGTGATGCGCCTCGGACAAAGCCAAACCATGCACGTAGACGCCATTCCGACGGGTTCGTTGTCATTGGATTTGGCATTGGGAATCGGTGGGTTACCGAGAGGCCGCATTATCGAAATTTATGGACCGGAATCCTCAGGTAAGACGACACTTTCGCTGCATTGCATCGCTGAGGGACAAAAAAACGGTGGAAACGTTGCCTTCATCGACGTTGAGCACGCACTTGACCCGGTATACGCAGCAGCCTTGGGAGTGGATGTCGATTCCCTTTTGGTTGCTCAGCCCGACACCGGCGAGCAGGCTTTGGAAATCACCGAGTCGTTGGTGCGCTCCGGTGCGATCGATGTCATCGTTGTGGACTCCGTTGCGGCGCTCGTGCCTAAGGCCGAAATAGAGGGCGAAATGGGCGATGCGCACGTCGGTCTGCAAGCTAGATTGATGTCTCAGGCGTTGAGAAAGCTGGCTGGTGCGATCTCTAAGTCGAACTGCGTGGCCATCTTCATCAATCAGTTGCGCGAGAAGGTCGGCGTTGTTTACGGCAACCCGGAAGTCACTCCAGGTGGCCGCGCGCTGAAGTTCTACTCGTCGGTTCGTATCGAGGTTAGAAAAATCGAAACCTTGAAAAGCGGCACGGAGATCATCGGTGCAAGAACGCGCGCAAAGGTCGTCAAGAACAAGATTGCGCCGCCGTTTAGAGAGGCTGAGTTTGACATCATGTACGGCACCGGCATCTCGCGCGAGGGCGAACTGCTGGACGCGGCCGTTAAGTTGGACATCGTTAATAAGAGTGGCGCATGGTTCTCCTACAACGGCGAGAAGCTTGGTCAAGGCCGCGACAAGGTTAAGGAACTCTTCCGCGAGAACAAGGAAATTGCTGCGGAAATTGAAGAAAAAGTCAACGCGAACGTTGACAAACTCTACGGCAAGGCAACTTTGCGAGCCGCTGCAAGAAGCGTCGCGACGGCCGTGGATGTGCCGGTGGCGCAGGACGACGAGGCCGAGGTGAAGGCCAGCATCGACATCACGGTGGATGACTGATGTACATAACCGGCATCTCGCGCGAGCGCAAAATGTTGAGCTCCGTCTTCGTGGATGGCGAGTTTTGGGCGAAAATTGATAACGAAATTTTGACTCAAAATAAAATTAAAGTCGGCTCTCAACTCGATAGAACTCAACTTGAGCAGCTAAAATATGACTCAGAGTATAAGCGCGCCAAGGAGAAATCGCTCTACGTTTTGTCATTCCGCGACCACTCCAAGCGGGACTTGTTCAACAAGCTCAAGCGTGACTACTCCCCGACGGTTGCGCAAGATGCTGCCGCTCGGATGGAAGAATTGGGCCTCGTTAATGACGAAAGTTTTGCTCGAAAATATGCGCGAGAATTGATTCTAAACAAGCATTTTTCGCGTCGTCGTGCGGAGCTTGAATTGGCTCAGAAAGGTATCTCCAAGCAGGCCGTTTGCGATGCGCTTGATGCTGTCAACTATGATCCCATCGAGCAAATTAAGCTCCTTGTAGAAAAAAAGTACAAATTGGCCGCCTCTGATGAGAAGGTCAAGAAGCGTGCGGTCTCGTTCCTTCAGCGGTACGGCTACTCCTGGGATGAGATTCGACAAGTGCTTGATTTTTAGAACTAATTTGAAAATATGGGGGCCGTGCATTCGTCGGTGGAACGTCGACGAATACACGGTGGCGTTGGAATCGCCACCGTGCCGGGCGCACAACGCGCGTCCAGGCACGGCCCCCCATTTTTGCTATAACCAAGGAAAAGGCAGGAAACACATTGAACACGCCCAACAAACTCACGATATTTAGAATATTGCTCGTCCCGCTGATGGTATTTTTTTTGCTAGTAGAGGCCATTCCGAGCAGATTTTTGCTAGCGCTTTGCGTGTTTATAGTCGCCTCGATAACAGACCATTTAGACGGCAAGCTCGCGCGAAAAAACAACCAAGTAACGGACTTTGG
>JAZQJR010000190.1:0-2192 GCA_045541715.1 Acutalibacteraceae bacterium | reverse complement strand
TTCCCTTTCGTTCCAAAAAGTTCAGATAACTTCCATCAATCCCCTCGCGGTCAAGGGCCTTCACGATTGCCATTCCAGCTGGATCGTGAGCGATATTGCCCATAAACACCGCCTCGTGCCCGTGTCGTGCGAAAGTTACTGCGGAGTTAAATCCGCCTCCGCCAACCTCGTATGATATTTTATCTATGTCGACCTTGGAACCAACCAGTACTTTGCCAAAAATCGCTGCGTCACCAATGGTGGTAGGGCGCAGATCGTCGTGATCAATTAAATAGACATCTTGCAAAGCCGAACCTAGCGATACGATTCGTGCCATTACAAGACGACTCCATTTTTGTCAATCTCGGCTACTAGTTCTTGGAATGCTGTCGCCGGGTCGGGCGCTCGTGAAATTGCCGACCCAACAT
Organism: Acutalibacteraceae bacterium; assembly: GCA_045541715.1. Lineage (GTDB taxonomy): Bacteria > Bacillota > Clostridia > Oscillospirales > Acutalibacteraceae > CAG-557. The sequence goes on along the minus strand of JAZQJR010000190.1, from coordinate 1,785 downwards.
TAATTACGTCTAAATCAGCATGCGCAAGTGCGCGGACGTTCGACATGTTTGCGCCACCATCCCAACCGATTTCGAGCTCCGGTTTCATATTGCGCACCAAGGCGATTTTTTCCATCTGCATTAAGTCGGCCGGCGAACCCTGTACGCCCAACTGCCCAGCAAATATCAAAACATGCTCCACTGCGTCAATATATGGCTTAACATTGCCTGGGTAAGTCGACGGCAACAGAGCTAACCCAGTTTTAATACCCGCTTCACGCAATTTTGCAAAACTCGGCATTAAATCTTCGGACGCTTCCGCATGGAGAATGCAAAGTGATGGATTCAACTTCAAAATTGTATCAAGATGCTCAGACGGTTTCGCTGCCATTAAATGTAAATCCGCCGCCCAATTATTTGGCCACCAAACATTGGTAATATCAAGTGTTTGAGTAGGGGCAAAAATGCCATCGGTCACATCGATTTGTACGCGCCGCGTGAAAGTATTAATTTTTTCTACCTGTGCGCGATAATCTTGTTTATTATCAGTTAAAATCGACGGCACAATCGAAACTGTCCTAATCATAATCTTCCCTTTCGTCTAAACGATTAATGCGCCTCACTCGGCGTTCTAGATTTTCAAAATTAGTTGCTATGAAGGTCTTGGCGACTTCTAGCATGCGATCTTCGCTCATCGAATGAGCCGACATACATAGAACGTTCGCGTCATCATGTTCGCGCGCTAGCTTTGCCGATTCGGTATCCACGCAGTGTGCCGCTCGAATACCCTTGAAACGATTTGCTTGCATGGTAACTCCATGAGCGGAATCGCAAATTAGTATCCCTATCGCACCAGGGTTTTCGCGCACCGCCTTTGCCACGGCAATTGCCGGGTCGTTGAAATCATCACCTTCGTGCTTTACATAGGCGCCTTCATCCACGACTTGATGACCCAGGCTAGTCAGATGACTAGCCAGAGCCTGTTTGCGTTCAAAACCTCGATAATCGGCACCGATGTGGATGTCCATTACTCGACCTTTCCAAAATCAACCGCAAGCTCAACCAGACGGTTGGAATAACCCCACTCGTTGTCATACCAGGCAACAACTTTAACCATATTGCCACCCACTACATCTAACAAAGGTAAATCAACAATACATGACCTTGGATCGCCGATAAAATCCGATGAAACTAGTTCTGCGCCAGAAACACCGATGATTCCTTCATAATACGGTTCGCGCGAAGCATTAATGAATAACCGCGCCAAATCTTCTTTAGTGACATCACGCTTTAAAACGGCAGTAATGTCTGATAATGATACAACCGGTGTAGGTACCCGAACTGAAAGACCGTTGAACTTTCCCTGCAAGGATGGAACTGTCAATGCGGCGGCTTTCGATGCGCCAGTTGTGGTTGGGACGATGTTCTCAGCTGCCGAACGCGCCTCGCGCAGATCTTTGGCTGGTGCATCGAGCAAACGTTGTGAACCGGTGTAAGAATGAACGGTCGTCATCATCGCCTTTTCAATGCCAAATTCTTCCTCAAGTAGCTTCATGATTGGCGCAATGCAGTTGGTGGTGCAGGAAGCGTTTGAAATGATTTCGTCACTTGCGTCGACTGCATCTTCGTTTACGCCTAGTACGATGGTTTTAGCTCCCTCACCTTTTGCTGGGGCAGATATCACTACACGCTTGGCACCAGCCTTAATGTGCGCCCGAGCATCTTCTGGCTTGGTAAAAAATCCAGTTGACTCAATTACTACATCTACGCCTAATTCATTCCAGGGTAGTTTTGACGGATCCTTTT
>JAZQJR010000189.1:0-7597 GCA_045541715.1 Acutalibacteraceae bacterium | reverse complement strand
TTGTGCTCAGATGTGTTCTACGTCGACGCGGAGAAAAAACTCAAGCCGTGGGTTGAGATGGGCGTCTTGGCGGTCGAGATGGAATCGGTGGCGCTCTACTTGAACGCGGTGCGGGCTAAGAAAAATGCGCTTTGCGTGCTGACAATTTCCGACGAGGTTTTCAATGGGACACTCCTGACGGCCAAGGAGAGGCAAGAGGGTGTGCTTGACATGGCGGAGTTGGTTCTGCGCGTGGCGGCCGAGCTGTAAGAGCGTTTGGAGTGCCCAGAGCAAGCAGCTGGCGGCGCCGCGAGGCGCCGAATGTCCCTGCGGGGCATTCGGCCGACGCAGAGCTCAACGTAGTTGAGCTCTGCGTCACAAAGAAAATTTTATTTTCTTTGGCCTCGCGGCCGCTGGGGTAAGCAGAAAGCCAAAGGACACTCTAGGGAGATTTTATTTTGCTACATGGTAGGAGGATTTTAGCTTGAGAAAGTTTTTAGGCGTGGTGCTCGCCGCGATGCTGGTACTCAGTTTGACGGGTTGCACTTGGGATGACCCGCAGAGCGTGGAGAACGACGGCATTTTTAGAATCTCGATGGTGCCGGATATGGGGGGCGTCAATGACCAATCGTTTAACCAGTCGGCGCTGGAGGGGCTCTACGAGATGCGCGACAACATCCCGAATGTGCAGGTGAGTTACGCGGAGCCGAAGCAATTTTTGGACTTTGAGCCGATTCTGGAGACCCTCGCGGACGGGCCGAGCGATATGATACTTTGCGTGGGAAATGTCCTTGCTGACGCCGCCGAGACTGTTGCCTCGCGCAACCGAGATAAGACCTTCGTGAATGTGGATGTGACCTTCGACGAAGGCGCCGGCGAGAACTTGACGGGAATCATATTTAAGGCGCAAGACGCGGCGTTTCAAGTTGGATATGCTGCGGGATTGACGACGAAAACTAACAAGGTTGGCTTTGTTGGCGGCATGAGGGGGCCGATTATCGACCAATTCCAATATGGATACATGGCGGGCGTGGACCTTGCTGCGAAGGAGCGCGGCGTTCCGATTGAAGTTATCGTCCAATATGCGGAGAGCTTCTCGGACGGTGCTAAGGGCAAGGCGATTGCGTCGAGGATGTACTCTAGTGGCTGCGATGTAGTTTTCCATGCGGCGGGCGGCGTTGGCTATGGCGTTATCGAGGCCGCCAAGGAGTATGGTACGTTTGCCATCGGCGTGGATAGGGATCAATCCTACTTGGCGCCCGATAACGTGTTGACCTCGGCGGTAAAGAACGTTGGCACGGCGGTGCAGATAGTGGCGAAGGAGCTGATGAACGGCGGTACGATCGGCGGCAAGAACTACGAATTTGGCCTCAAGGAGCGCTGTGTTGGAATCCCGGAAAACCACAAAAACATGCGCGAGGACGTCTATCAAAAGACGTTGCTGCTGGCCGAGCTGATAGAGTCGGGCGAGATAGTGGTGCCGTACAATGCGATAACGTATAAGGCCTTTGTGGAAACCTTGCGCGAGGGAGGCGGAAAAACTCAGTGAAAATCAGTGCAGAATATGCCGTTCAGATGAGAAATATCTCGAAGAGCTTCGGCGAGAGCCGGGCGCTGGACGACGTGAGCATAGACATAAAGAAGGGTACGATTCACGCGATTTTGGGCGAGAACGGCGCCGGCAAGACGACCCTTATGAACATCCTTTACGGGCTATATCAAGCGGATTCGGGCGAGATTTACCTCAACGGCCGCAAGGTCGACATGAAGACCCCAAATATTGCCATTGAAAACAAAATCGGCATGGTGCATCAGCATTTCATGCTGGTGGAGAACTTCACGGTCGCGCAGAATATCATCCTCGGTAAGGAGGTCACCAAGGCCGGCGCGCTTCTCGATATGAAGGCGGCCTATGCCAAGATTGACGAAATCGTTGAGAAGTACGGCCTCAAGGTCGACAAGGACGCGAAAATTGAGGACATTTCCGTCGGGATGCAGCAACGCGTTGAAATCTTGAAGACACTTTATCGCGGCGCGGATATTCTCATCCTCGACGAGCCGACGGCAGTATTGACGCCGCAAGAGATAAACGACCTGATTGAAATCATGCACAAGCTCATCGCGGACGGCAAAACGATCATCATCATCACGCACAAGCTCAAGGAAATCAAGGCGTCGTCGGATATGTGCACGATAATCCGCCGCGGAAAGTACATCGACACAGTCGCGGTGCGGGATGTAACGCACTCGGAGTTGGCAGATAAGATGGTCGGCCGAAGCGTAAAATTGGTGGTCGAGAAGATGCCCGCGACGCCTGGAGAAGTAATTTTCGAGGTGGATAACATCACCGTACCGAGCAAGCTTCACAAGGGGCTGGATGCGCTTAAAGGGTTGTCGTTGAGCATACGGCGCGGCGAGATTCTAGGCATTGCTGGCGTGGACGGCAACGGCCAAAAGGAGCTGGTTGAGGCCATAACGTGCTTGTCGAGGGTGACGAGCGGCTCGATTAAAATCAACGGGACGGCCATCCACAACACCAAGCCACGCAACGTCATAAAGAACAAGATTTCCACGATTCACGAGGATCGCATTCGTCGCGGGCTGGTGTTGAGCTTCTCCGTGGCCGAGAATGTCATCCTCGAGAAGTACAACGAGAAACCCTACTCGAGGGCGGGCTTTTTGAACTACAATGAGGTCAATAAATTCGCGAGCGAGATCATCTCGGAGTATGACGTTCGGCCGGAGGGCTGCAACAAGTTGCCTATTCGCGGGTTGTCGGGCGGAAATCAACAGAAAGTAATAATTGGCCGAGAAATTGCAAATGATCCAGACTTGTTAATAGCGGTTCAACCCACGCGGGGTCTAGACGTAGGCGCGATAGAGTACGTCCATAAGACCTTGGTGGAGCAGCGCGATAAAGGTAAGGCCGTGTTGCTGATTTCACTTGAGTTGGATGAGGTCTTGAGCGTGGCGGATAGAGTCGCGGTCATCTACGATGGGCAAATTGTCGGCGAGTTCGCGCAGCACGAGGCCGATGAAAACACGGTGGGGCTGCTGATGGCGGGAGGTAACGAGAAAAATGCAAAAGCTAATTAAAATTCTGAGGAAGCCGCTTACCTCCACATTTTTAGCGATAATTTTTGGAGTCCTAGTCGCCGGAGTGGTGCTAGTTTGCTCGGGCTACGACCCTCTACAAGCGGTAAATTCTCTATTTAGAGGGATTTTCTCGCGGCCAAAGTATGTTTTTAAGGTCATCGAGAAGAGCGTACCCATCATTCTGACAGGCATAAGTGTGGCGTTCGCGTTCAAGACGGGCCTTTTCAACATGGGCGCGGAGGGACAATACATAATCGGCTCAGTGGCGGCGATGATCGTGGGTGTGAAGCTGAATTTGCCGCCGATCTTGCAAGTGCCGATAATCATCTTGACGGGTATGCTAGCTGGAGCCATTTTTGGAGGTCTTGTAGGAGCACTCAAGGCGAGATTTGGCATACATGAGGTCATAACGGGCATCATGTTCAACTGGATTGCATTTTATTTATGCAACTTCATTGTGGATTCCGACGCTTTTCACAAGCCTAACACTATGCGGAGTCTCTCGATAAACGAGGCGGGCTTCACGACGCTTTTCTACAAGTGGAAGAAGTCGAAGGAGGGCATCGAGTACCTCAAGCAGAACCGTTGGCTGTCGGATATTCTCCTCAAAACCGACGTGAATGTGGGCATCGTGGTGGCGCTTATCGTAGCGGTTATCATCTGGATTTTGTTGTACAAGACTAGCGTGGGCTATGGCATCCGTGCGGTCGGCCACAACGCCAAGGCGGCAGAATTCGCGGGCATAGGCGTCAAGCGGAACATCATGGCGGCGATGCTCATTTCCGGCGCAATTTGCGGCTTGGCGGCGGCCTTGACCGTCACTGGAGTCTCGCCGCACGCGGTATATAAGCTGGGAATGTTCGAGAATGTCGGCTTTAATGGACTATTTGTGGCGCTCATCGCAAGGACTTCGCCGTTGGGCTGCATATTGTCGGGACTTTTCTTCGGAGCGCTCAACTATGGCGGCAACGCGTTGCAAATGGATTTAGGCATCCCGTCGGAGATTATGTCGATCGCGATTGGCTCGATATTATTTTTCGTCGCGCTGGCCGGCGTAGCGCCGATGATTGCCAATAAACTCGCGAAGAGGGGCGGTAAGAAGAATGCTAAGTAGTGTGTTTTCGATAGTGAGCACGATGCTGATGTACTCGGCGCCGCTGGTCTTCGGCGCGATGGGCGGCGTGATATCGGAGCGGTCGGGCGTCGTCAATGTGGGCATCGAGGGAATGATGACTTTTGGCGCGTTCGTCGGAGCAGCAATCGGCTTTAAGTTGCAAAATCCGTGGCTCGGACTACTTGCGGGCGGCCTCGCTGGAGCACTTTTGGCCTTGTTGCACGCGGTCGCAACGGTCTCATTCAAGGCGGATCAGACCATTTCTGGCATGGCGCTAAACTTCATCGGACCGGGCTTATCATTGTTTTTATGTAGGTTGTTTTTCCACGACAAGACCACCACCGACCGCGTAGTAAACAAGTTGCCAAGGCTCTTCGGCGCGGTGGATATCACGGTCGTGTTGGCGCTTGTCGCGACGCTTTTGCTGTGGTTTTTGCTCTACAAGACCAAGTGGGGCTTGAGGATTCGCGCAGTAGGAGAGCATCCGGCGGCGGCAGACACCTTAGGAATAAGCGTGGCGCACGTGCGCTACGGGAGCGTGTTGTTGTCGGGACTTTTGGCGGGTCTCGGCGGCGCCTCTATGACTTTGGCGGTGCTGGCGCAATTCACTCCCACGGCCATAAGTGGGCAAGGCTTCATCGCGTTGGCGGCGGTCATCTTCGGCAAGTGGACGCCTTTTGGCGCCTATGGAGCGTGTCTATTATTTGCCTTCGCGCAGGCGCTCGCTGTGACCTTCGGCGGTGGACAAATCCCAGTGCCATCGGAATTCTTGAACATGTTCCCGTACGTTTTGACGATCGTAATATTAGTCCTCTTTGTGGGCAAGTCCATGGCGCCGAAGGCCAGCGGGCAGCCGTACGAGAAGGGCACAAGATGACTTTTGGAGATGAATTTATGAACATTAACGATATTTTGAGCAAAGTTGACCATACGCTGCTGAGTCAGACGGCCACCTTCGACGAGATAAAGACCATTTGCGACGACGCCATAAAATATGGTGTGGCTTCGGTTTGCATCGCGCCGACACATGTGCGTCGCGCGAAGGAGTACGTTGGTGACGAGATGCGGATTTGCACGGTGATTGGCTTCCCAAACGGCTACAACACGACGGAGGCTAAGGTTTTCGAGACGATTGATGCGATTAAGAACGGCGCCGACGAGATCGATATGGTGATAAATCTCGGTTGGGTCAAGGCTCAAAAATTCGATTTGGTGCTCGAGGAGATTAAGAAAATTAAGGCGGCGTGCGGTAAGCGGATCTTGAAGGTTATCATCGAGACGTGCCTGCTCACCGACGACGAGAAAATTAAAATGTGCGAGGTAGTTACCCAGGCCGGCGCCGATTTCATCAAGACCTCGACTGGGTTCTCTAAGGCTGGCGCGACCTTCGCGGACGTTGAGCTGTTTGCTTCCCATGTTGGCGATGGCGTGCAAATTAAGGCGGCTGGCGGCATTTCCTCCATCGATGACGCGGAGAAGTTTATTTCGCTAGGTGCGCAGCGGCTTGGCACGAGCAGGATTGTTAAGATAGTTAAGAACGAGGAATCGGCGGGGTATTAGAGTTTAGCGCGCCGGGTGCAGCTTGCCGGTGGCGCCGCGAGGCGCCCCATAAGAATTATGGGGCACAAGCAACGCTCGAAGAGCGTTGCTTGCACCAGCCCTCCGCCACGCGGAGGGCTGGTGGCCTCGCGGCCGCGGATAGATGCATCAAACCTTAACGGCGCGCGACAAAAGGCTAGATCTAAAAAGCGGGCAAAGCTTTCTTGAGAGGGAGAGGACAAATTTGGAGCTAGAGCAAGCGAAGGGCTTGGTGAGACGGGCGCTGGAGGCGCGAGAGAAGGCCTACGTACCGTACTCAAGTTTTGCGGTGGGTGCCGCGCTACTTGCAAAAAACGGATTGATTTATACTGGATGTAATATCGAGTCGGCGGCGTACACGCCCACGAATTGCGCGGAGCGGACGGCATTTTTCAAGGCTGTGAGCGAGGGTGTGCGAGAGTTTTCGGCGATAGCTGTAGTGGGCGGTGTGGCCGGCGAGGAGATAAGCGAATTTTGTCCGCCTTGTGGAGTTTGCCGGCAGGTGATGATGGAATTTTGCGAGCCGGACGAATTTGAGATAATCTTGGCGCAGCGCCCAGAGGAAGTGCGGATATTTCGCCTGAGCGAGCTGCTGCCGATGGGCTTTGGGCCGGCGAATTTGGCGGAGGAGCGACGAGCATGAGAATGTATGACATCATAACGAAGAAGAGGAATGGCGGCGAGTTGAGCGCGGCTGAGATAGAGTTTTTCGTGGCTGGCTATGTGAGCGGCGAGATTCCGGATTATCAAGTGTCGGCGCTGCTTATGGCGATATATTTTATGGGCATGACGCCGGCGGAGACGGCCACCTTGACAATGTGCATGGCGAACTCGGGCGAGGTTGTGGATTTGTCGTCGATTCCGGGCGTGAAGGTCGATAAGCACAGCACGGGCGGCGTTGGCGACAAGACGACGCTGATTATTTCGCCGATTGTGGCGGCGTTGGGCGTGAAGGTCGCGAAGATGAGCGGCAGAGGCCTTGGTCACACCGGCGGCACGATTGACAAGCTGGAGTCGATCCCTGGCTTTAGGACGGCGCTTCCGAGGGAGACCTTTTTCGAGGTTGTGAAGGATGTCGGTGTGAGCGTCATTGGGCAGTCGGGCAACCTGGTTCCGGCCGACAAAAAGCTCTACGCGCTGCGTGATGTGACCGGCACCGTTGAGAGCATTCCGCTGATCGCATCGAGCATCATGAGTAAGAAGATTGCGGCCGGCTCGGACTGCATTTTGCTCGACGTCAAGGTCGGCAGCGGCGCCTTTATGAAGACTCTCGAGGAGGCGATTTCTCTTGCTAAGGCGATGGTCGAGATTGGCGAGAACGTGGGCCGCAAGACTGTTGCGCTGATAACGGACATGGATAGGCCCCTCGGCAACGCCATTGGCAACTCGCTGGAGGTCATTGAGGCCTGCAAGACGCTCAAGGGTGAGGGTCCGGCCGACTTGACGGAGATTTGCCTTGAGTTGGCCGCGAATATGTTGCATCTGGCTGGCAAGGGTACGCTCAAGGAGTGCAAAAGCTTGGCTCAGCGCGCTGTGGAGGATGGCTCTGCGTTAGAAAAATTGAAAGCGATGGTGTGCGCTCAAGGCGGAGAAGCCTCGGTGCTTGAGGATCACTCGGAATTTGATGTTGCGTCCGTTAAGTATGAAATAAAATCGCCTTCGAGTGCATTCATCGCGGCTATGGACACTGAAAGTTGCGGCCGCGCGGCGGTTGTCCTCGGGGCGGGCAGAGAAACCAAGGAAAGTGCCATCGACTTTAGTGCGGGTATCCTCCTTAACAAAAAGGTCGGCGCGCACGTTGAGGCCGGCGAGACCATCGCTACGCTCTTC
>JAZQJR010000188.1:0-2062 GCA_045541715.1 Acutalibacteraceae bacterium | reverse complement strand
TTTGGCGCAAAAAAAGAGTAAAAAAATGCGAGGTTTGAGCAACCCCAGGGCGCCGGGGGCCCGTAGGGCCTTCGGCCACCCCGGAGCTCAACTTTGTTGAACTCCGGGGGTACAAAGAAAATATTATTTTCTTTGGCCTCGCGGCCGGTGCGACTAAGCCAAAGGAAAATTCTCGCACTTAGGGACTCACATAAATCATGTGCTAACAGATGAATTGACCATGAAGCCTAAATATTGTATAATTAAAATACACTATTTTAAAGGAGTTGTAAGCATGACAATTAGCGAGTTTATTGGTTTCGCAAAGGGCTGCAAAACAAAGGCTGAGCTCTCATCGTTGGCTAAGTCGAACGGCCTGACGCTCTCGAAGGATGAGTTGAACAAGTTATTTCAAAAGATTACCGAAGGTGGAGAGCTCAACGACGACGCACTTGAGGCGGCAGCTGGCGGCAACACTTATGGTATTACCCACGCACAAATCGAAGAGTTCATAAAGTAATTTTGATTTTTTCTTAAATAAAAATTAACCTGACTTCGTCAAGCGCGAAATCAGGTTTTTATTTGTTCTAAGTTTTAAACACCAAGCTGCACTGCCAGGTCTTTTATTGCCTTTAGTTTTTCTTGAGAAACATTATAGTTGCGCCACTTTCCGGATAGAGTGTAGTTATCTTTGCTGCCACTTATTTGATTTGCAATATGTTCAACATCTTTCTTGAACTGCTCTTTATCTGAGTCTTTTATCGCAGCAAGAACACTCTCTACAACTGTACCGTTTTCGACTAGCTTATTGTCTGTAAGGAATTTGTATAGCGCTTCGACTTCTTTATCGGCATTTTGGCCGGTGACCTTTTCATAGGCTACTGTAGTTTTTTCGATGAGCTTCTCGACTTCTTTACGGATACTTATTTCATCGCCGTATTTAATAAATTTTTTCTCTCTTAAAACATAGAAGCCGGTAAACTTATAGCCAATAGCACCTATTTTTAGCTCTTCATTTTCCGGCGCAATTTTTATGGAAAATTGACCGTTAGGCTTTTTTCCATCGTTACTTTTTAAATCATCAACTTGATTGCTCCATCCCCCAACAAGTCGGGAAACAACCTCATCGAGATTTAGTGATTTTACAATGGATGCCTTTTTACCAGTCTTTATTTCTGATATTTTTTCAACAGTTTTAGCTGGATTTTCTGCGTTGTATTTTTCAACAATAATTTTATTGAATTCTTCTTGGATCATTTTCTTAGCTGTTTCACGCGCTAATTCTACACCATCCATTATATCGTTGTCAGTTGCTGTAACGTATTTTGTGTCGTCAAAACTGCTGCGTTCCAATTTCCTTCTTTCTTCGGTAGCTTTTTCGTTTAGATTAGTGAAGAGCTCTCTAACATTCAGTGTAGCTGAACGGCTATCTGCACCGGTGTAGAACCAGCCTTTTGTATTTCCCTTTGCCGTGAATGTGATCGTGCCATTTTTCTCATTCACAGTTATGTTTTCTTTGCTTTCTTTTTTGTAGTTTTCTAAAGTTTCGTTGATCAGCTTATTCAAGTTAGCTTCATTCAACTCTATATCGTTGTTTGCTTTGATTTTAGCCTTAAATGTATTAGTTAATTTGGTTTCGGCTTCTTCCTTTTGGGCTTTTGCTTGCTCCTGCAGCTCTTGCGCTGTGGTGACTTCTTTTGCTCCTGCGTTAGCCTTCTCAACAGGTTTTTCTTTAATCTCTTCAGCGGCCTTGGGCAACGTGGAATTAAACTCTTTTGCGAGAGCAAGTACGTCTACGGTTTTGCTTGCCTCAACCGCGGTTCCATACTTCAGCTTACCGTTAGCAAAGAACTTGACCGCGTTGCCTTCAACAATAGCAGCTTTTTGCATATCTACGTCTAATTTCACTGCACCGGTGATTTCGCTTACGAACTGCTGGAGTTCTGCCTCAGATAGCTGAGTTTTGATACCTTTGGCTTTAAAGGCTTTTTCAACAGTTGGCGTGAAAGCTTTTGCCAACCCATCCACTATTTTTTGCGCATCTTCTTTCTGCTTGCGCTCTTGTTCTAAGCGCTCTTGTTCT